>JAFEAQ010000015.1 GCA_018266295.1 Bdellovibrionales bacterium
AATCAGCAATGCTTCCAACTATTAGTGCTGGCCAAGTTTGGGTTGGTAATGCAACAAATGGTGCTCAAGCATTTACGTTATCTGATGACGTAGCATCTGTTTCTAACACAGGTGTTGTGACTTTAAGTTCTTCTGCGACGGGTTCTAATAAGTTACCACTTGCTGGTGGCACAATGAGTGGTGCTATCAATATGGGTGGAAATAATATTTCTAACGCAGGGGATGTGAGCCTTGCTGCTGGTAAGTTCTTAGGTCTTGGTGTTGGTTCAACTGCAGGAACTGTCACAGGTCAGATGTGGTATGACTCAGGAGTTATTAAATACTTCGACGGCACGACGACTCAGTCTTTAGGTGTTGCCGGTGCTGGGATCACGTCACTTAATGGCTTAACTTCTGGTACGCAGTCTTTTGTTAACGGCACTTCTGGTACAGCTCCTGCGTTTAGCTCTGCGGGCTCAGCTCACACGTTAAATATCCCAATGGCTTCTAGCGCGTCTGTCACTGCCGGTCTTATTAGTAATGCGGATTACGCTTCAATGATGGCTAAGCAATCAAACTCATTGGCTGCTGGCCAAGTATGGGTGGGTAATGCTTCAGGTGCTGCTCAGGCATTTAGTTTATCTGGAGACGTAGCATCTGTTTCTGATACCGGTCTAGTAACCGTTAATAAAACAATTTTAGGACTGTCTAATAAGCTTTTGCAGCTTGATAACACAGGTATTGCGAACACTTATGGGGTTAGTATTTATGGCGCGACAAGCGGCCAGATTTACCTCTCAGCAATGCCAACCACAACGGTCTATGGGTTGCGATTCCCAGCGACTGCGCCGGCCGATAATCAAATCCTAAAAGCAAACTCTTCTGGCGATCTTTCATGGGTCACTTACTTAGCAAATGTTTCTGATTCAGCACCACTTACTAACGGCAAAATGTGGATCGGTAATGCTTCTGGTATTGCTTCTGAAGTAACGATGTCAGGGGATGCAACGATCACGAATGCAGGTCTTCTTTCACTTAAAAATACAGGCACTGCTGGTACATATACTAAAGTTATTACAGATGCACAAGGTCGCGTAACTTCGGGTTCTGCCCTTGCCGCTTCAGATATCACAACTGCACTTACATATACTCCAGTAAATAAAGCTGGCGATACTATGTCTGGTAGCTTGATGCTGGTTGCTGGTCAGTATTTGGGGCTGGGCTCAGGGTCAACTGCGGGTACAGTAGCCGGTCAGGTTTGGTACGATTCAGGAACTATTAAGTACTTCGATGGTACTACTGCGAAATCTCTTGGTGTTGCTGGTGCTGGTATTACTAGTATTAACGGTGCGACAGTGAGTTCTCAAACATTCCCAGTTCCTGGCACTTCGGGCACAGCTCCTGCTTGGTCTATCAATACAGGTGCCGGCTCACATACTCTGAATATCCCAATGGCTTCTGCCGCTTCAGTGACTGCGGGTCTTATCAGCAATACGGACTACGCCGCATTTAATGCGAAAATGAGTAACTCATTAACTGGTGGTCAGATCTGGGTTGGTAACTCAGCTAACGTTGCTCAAGCAATGTCTTTGGGTGGTGACGTAGCCTCTGTATCTAACGCCGGTGTTGTAACTCTTAAATCAGTTGGCACAGTTGGTACTTACTGGAAAGTTGTGACGGATGCTCAAGGCCGTGTGACTTCCGGTGGCGCTCTTGCTTCTGGTGACGTAACGACGGCTCTTGGCTATACTCCAGCTTCGACAGGTTCATCTTATGTCAACGGCGGTAACTCATTTGCTGGTAACGCGACGATTGGTTTAAATGATGCTTACACATTAGGATTCAAAACTGGCGGAACAACGCGCATGACTTTGGATGCCTCTGGCAATCTCGGTATCGGGACATCAGCGCCTGGTGCGGTACTCGATGTACGCGGGCCTAGCGGTGGTGTGGGAGGAGATACCTTCCGGGTTTCTAATCCGTCTGGTCAGACTTATCTTTATGCCTTTTCGACAGCCGATACGTCGGCCTCGCTCGGAGCCTGGTCTTCATCAGGAAGCCAGAAACCTTTACTCATCAATGAAGGCGGCACCGCAAACGTCGGCATCGGTAACGTTGCCTCGCCTGGATCCCTTTTATCAGTGGCTGGCAACGTTGCTGTGGGGACTTATGCAAGCAGTGCTGCACCCACCAATGGATTGATCGTTTCTGGTAACGTCGGTATCGGGACGGCAAGCCCTGGCGTGGCTTTGGATGTAAGCTCTAAAACAGATGCGATCGGTTTACCAGTGGGTAATACTTCGCAACGTCCATCAAATGCTACAGGGTTACTTCGCTACAATACAACGACAGGTGGCGTAGAATATAATAGCGGTTCTGCTTGGAACACTGTTGGCACAGCGCTCGGCTACACTCCAGTCAATCGTGCTGGCGATACTATGTCTGGCAGTTTGATGCTTGCAGCTGGTCAGTATTTGGGTCTTGGCTCAGGATCCACTGCGGGAACAGTGGCCGGTCAAATGTGGTATGACTCAGGCGTCATTAAATATTTTGATGGAACTACGGTAAAATCACTCGGTGTTGCGGGTGCTGGTATTACAAGCTTGAATGGCTTAACAGCGAATGTTCAATCCTTTGTAGTGGGTTCTGCAGGTAACGCTCCTGCGATTACGTCTGCAAGCTCAGCTCACACACTTGATATCCCAATGGCTTCGGCTTCTGGCTCTGTGACTGCGGGTCTTATTAGCAATACTGATTATGCAGCTTTCAATGCAAAAATGAGCAGTACATTAAACAGCACTCAAGTGTGGGTTGGTAATGGATCAAATGCTGCCGAAGCACGTACTCTTTCTGGTGATATTTCAATTTCTAACGTAGGCCTTGTTACTGCTGATAAAACGACGATCGGCACTTCTTCAAAGCTCCAGCAATTGGATGCCTCAGGGGTCGCGAATGCTTTAGGTATTGGTTTAATCAATTCAGGCACTGTGCGCATTTTGCCAGCTACACCAACAACAGCTTCTTATGATTTGAGATTGCCTGCAGGATCTCCAGCGGCAAATCAGATCCTGCAATCAGATGCAACAGGGCAGATGTCCTGGGTCACTAACACAGCTTCAAGTGGTTATGTGAACGGTGGGAATACATTTGCTGGTAATGCGACCATCGGTTTGAATGATGCTTATACTCTGGGATTTAAAACGAACAACGCTACACGCATGACTCTTGATGCGAGTGGAAATTTTGGTATTGGTACAGCGACTCCAACGGCGGCGTTGGATGTTAACGGTGCCATTAATATTTCTGGAACAAATGGTATTAGTTATCCAAGCACGGACTCAACGGCAGGATCAAGTATCGCAATTGGCGCCTCAGCTCTTGTGCAGCAGTATTCACTGGCTTCGGCCGCGTATAGAAATACGGCGATCGGTTATCAGGCGATGAGCAACGCCGGTCTTACGACGGCAGCGACTAAAAATACGGCTGTGGGTTACAAGGCTGGGGCAAATAGTACAACGGGTTTTCAGAATACCTATATTGGTTACCAAGCGGGCTCAGCATCCGGCAGCGGTGCAACGCGCACTTCAACAGCTATTGGTGCTAATGCCACTGTGAATGCGGGCGGTTCCGGTTATGACGTGGTTCTTGTTGGTGCGAACTCTTCTTGCTGTACCGGTGGCACCGGTGGAGTTGTTGTCGGTGCTTCAGCAGCCGGAAGTGGTAATACAGGTATTGCTATAGGTAACTCAGCTTCTCAGGCGGGTGATAACTCTATCGCAATCGGTTATTCTTCTGCGACAGCTCAGGCGGGTGCGGTTGCTCTTGGTATTACTGCCAAAACTGCAAGTTACAACGGTGTCAGTATCGGTAGTGGTGCTGGTTCTACGAACGTCTCTGGGAATAACAACGTCCTCATTGGCGCCGGTGTTGGGAGTACAACTCTGACAACAGGCGCGCGCAATCTTTTAATTGGCGTGGATAGCTCAGTCGACTCAGTGGCGGCTTCGACAAGCAACTCTATGAATATTGGTAACGCAATCTACGCAACCAATATGAAGAATGCAACGAACACGAGCGGCGTTGCAAAAATCGGTATTAATAATAATTCTCCTGCATCTATCTTTGATATCACAGATACTAGTACGACGACGAGCGCGCTCATCGTTCCGCGTGCAGCGACGTTTACCGGCACAACGGTGAATGGTATGATTCGTTATAATACGACCTCCAGTCAGTTTGAGTTCTATCAAAATGGCGCGTGGGTGAATTACTCAACGGGCAGCGGTTCTAGCTTGGTGGTGGCTCCATCAACGGGTTCTCTCATTGGCGGCACCACGGCTGCGAGTTCTGTGACGACAGCGGGCTTAAATAACATCGCCTACGGTTACCAAACCTTGAATTCAAATACGACGGGAAGCGGAAATACAGCCATGGGGTATCAGGCGATCGCCTTAGATAATAGTGGCTATAACAACATCGCTATCGGTTATCAAGCAGCCTACAGTGGCGGCGGCAATGAAAATACGACGGTCGGCTCTATGGCTTATTACAACTCAGACTCAGGAAATCAAAACGTCGCCATCGGTGGCTATGCATTGAATAGATCTCAAGGAGCCTCCGGCAATACAGCCGTAGGTTATGATGCTGGTGACATGCTCACCAGCGGTGCTGGTAACGTGATACTCGGCTGGGAAGCTGGGAATAATCTCACAACCGGCAGTAATAACATCGTTATCGGTTACAACATCGGTGCGCCAAGTGCGACGGGTAGTAATCAAATGACAATCGGTAATATGATTTACGGTACGGGCATCAATGGCACAGGCACAACACCTTCAACCGGTAAGATCGGTATCGGGACAGCGTCGCCTTCTTACACCTTGTCAGTGAATGGGACTGCGAATGCAACCACATTCTTGATGAATGGTTCGTCGAGTGCGCCAGCCGCGAAAGTCACCAATGCGGCTGAACCAGTTGCAGTCAGTGCGACAGCTGCGACAGGAACAGTGAATTTCTACTTAGCAAGCGGCGCAGTTCAATATTACACTTCGAATGCATCAGCAAACTGGACTCTTAATTGGGCCTGGTCGTCGGGCACGAGCTTGAATACGGCTCTTTCGACAAATGACTCTGTCACGACAACATTCTTGGTCACTCAAGGTGCGACGGCGTACTATCCATCCGCGTTTACAATTGACGGAACAAGTGTGACGCCAAAATGGTTGGGTGGCTCTGCTCCAACGGCGGGAAATCCTTCCAGTATCGATGTCTATACATGCACTATTATTAAAACAGCGAGCGCAGTTTTCTCAGTGCTCTGCTCACAGGCACAATATAAGTGATGATCTTATGCTGCTAAACTGGAAATGTCTTTTCATCGCTGCAATTTTTGTGATCCCTTCGATCGCAATGCCGGGCAGTCTCGCAACCCGTGGCGCCTTTTCGGCTCAGGGTTTTTTAGTCGGCAGAGGGCAAGTCGTAGTGTATCTCACGAGCACAGGCACCACCACTTGGACTGTGCCGGCCAATTGGAATTCTTATAATAATAAAATCGAAGTGATTGGCGGCGGCGGTGGCGGAGGCGGCGGCAGCGGTGCGAATAACCAAGCTGGGGCCGGTGGTGGCGGAGCTTATGCTGTTGCGACCAACGTAACACTGACCCCCAATGCGACGGTCACAATTCAAGTGGGCACAGGAGGAGCCGGCGGAGCCCCCAATAATGGTGCCGGTGGAAATGGTGGCGACACTTGGTTTAATGGTGCGAGTTGTGCTTCCTCTTCAGTTTGTGCAAAAGGCGGAAAAGGTGCCATTCCCGCAACAGACTCCACAGGTGGTGCCGGTGGTTTAGCGAGCAGCTCAATCGGTGCGATAGCTTTTAACGGTGGCAACGGTGGTGGTGGAAGTAACATGTCCTACAGTGGTCTTGGTGGCGGCGGCAGCGGTGGTCCGTTGGGTCCCGGAGGAAATGGCGGCAGTGAAACCGTGGGCAGCCTCAGTCTGACAGGAGCCTCTGGTGGCGGAGCAAGCAGTGGTGGTGCTAATGCAGCAACGCTGACTTCGGTGACGACTCCAGGATTGGCTGGCGCGAATAATATCTCAGGCACGGGCGGCGGAGCTGGTGGCGCATCCGCGGGAGCTGCCGGAACCGCGGGAACTTTGGGCGGTGGTGGTGGCGGCGGCGGCGGTCGCACAAGCTCAACGGGAACTGCCGGAGTTGGCGGAGCTGGCAGTATGGGAAGTGATTGGGGATCTCTCTACGGAAGCGGTTCCGGTGGCGGAGGTGGTGGCGGCACCAATAGCGGTACTGCCAACGCAGCTGCCGGCGGCAATGGCGGGCTCTATGGTGGCGGCGGCGGAAGTGGCGGCTGCAGTGCCGGAGGAACCAATGGTGCCGGCGGAGCAGGAGCTCAAGGAATCATTGTCATAACTTATTACATACCTGTTGCCACAACTGTGGCGGTGGTTCTGACGAGTGGCACGTCGTGGACTGTTCCTGCAAACTGGAATAGCTCCAGCAACTCAATTGAATGTATTGGTGGGGGCGGTACTGGTGCGAGCGGCGGTGGCGGGAACTCTGGCACCGGAGGCGGCGGTGGTGCCTACGCGAAAATTACAAATCTTGCTTTAACGGGTGGAAACACAGTGACCTATCAGATTGGTGCGGGCGGAAGTTCGGGAACCTCTAATGCCACAGATTCTTGGTTTAACGGCACGTCATGTGCGGCCGCCTCGGTTTGTGCAAAAGGCGGAGTTTCCGGAGGCAATGGTGGCACTGGTGGCAGTTCTTCAAGTAGCGTTGGTGCGACAAAATATGCCGGAGGGGCGGGCGGTGTCGGTGGTGCTGGGACACAAGGTGGCGGCGGCGGCGGCGGTGCCGCTGGGCCCAATGGCATTGGTGGTGCCGGTGGCTCGGGAGCTTCCAGTACGAGTACCGGTGCTGGCGGCGGCGGCAGTGGCGGCGGATCCGCGGGCGGCGCTTCTTCTGGTTCAACAGCAGGTGCCGGCGGAAATAACAGCGCCGGCAGTGGCAGCGGGAGTGCTGGCGTCAACGGTAGCAATGGAATAAATGGTGGAGGCGGCGGTGGCGGCGGTTCGGGCAGTGTGACCGGTACCGGAGGTAACGGCAGTATGAGCAGCGATATGACTGCGGGTTCTCTCGCAGTAGGCCCAGGTGGTGGTGGCGGCGGCGGTACAGGGAATGTTGCTGGCGGAACCGGCGGCGCCTTTGGCGGCGGTGGCGGCGGCGGTGGCCCCAACGGCTCGGGAGGCAAAGGAAAATCAGGTCTTTGCGTGATTAGGTATTCTCCGTAAATAAAACCTTCGGCCTCTGCGAAGCCGAAGGTGTATCAATCTATGGAACCGAAGGTGTATCAATCTACGGAACCGAAGGTGTATCAATCTACGGAACCGAAGGTGTAGCTTCGGCAACAGCAGGGAAGTAAACGCCTTTAGGATGGATCGCATGTCCTGCAGGGATTCCTGTGCCGAGCTCTTCAGCGCGGAACACCGACTCTGGCAAGTTCAATGTCTTACGAAGTTCATTCATAGTCTCAGGCACAAATGGCGCGAGCATAATCATCAAATTCTTTAAAACATAGAAGCATGTGAACAAAGCGTCTTTACGTTCTGTTTCGTCACCACGATCGTCGTGCGGTTTATGCTGAGCAAAGAGCGAGTTGATTTGGCGCGCGTAATTTTCAACTTGGCCAAGCAAGATTGCGTAATCGCCTTTTTGCATCGAGCGCAAATACAATTGCACAAGCTTCAACGTCTCGGCCTCCGCTTTGCCGATGAGTTTTCCCTCTGGAACTTTGCCGCCGAATTTGGAATGACATGCAGAGATTGGCTTTTCAAGCGCAGCATTCATAGGACCTGCGAGGAATTTATTTCTTTCTGCGAAAGTCTCAAAATCAAAGTTCGACGCTTTTACTGGCAAGCTTAAAAGTGCCAAGAAATAACGAACCTGATCGGCAGAGTAGCCCATCTCAAGCAGTTGATCGCCGGTGTAGAAATTGCCTTTTGACTTACTCATCTTTTCGCCGTTCACCATCAAGTGATAGACGCTCAAAATTTCAGTCATTTGCAAATCACCTTTTTGTGGCAATTGCTGAGGATCAGCTTTGTGACCAAGCCACATTGAGCCCTGCATGATCACGTAGAAGAACACGTTATCTTGCCCAAGGAACTGCACAACGGTTGCCTCAGGATCACACCAAAATTCTTTGTACTGTTCACGGCTGCGGCCGGATTTTTCCAATGCCACTTGTGTGAATACGATTGGTGCGATCAAAGAATCAGGCCAAACGTAAAGCGTTTTGCCTTTCATATCCGGGTCCAATTCAGGTGGGACGGGAATTCCCCAAGACACGTCACGAGTGATCGGACGGTAGCCCCACTTATCCGTAATCACAGATGGAATACCGGCTGCTTCCAAAACCTGCTGACCTTTAGCAAGATCGGCTTTTGAATCAAACAAGCACTCAACCTTTTTGCCCGGAACGTAGCGGGATTTATGTTTCGGCAGAGTTTCTTTAATCTCTTTGTATTTTTCTTCGTGAACATTTTCAAAGCGGCAGCCAATGAGGACCGTGTTGGTCACTTCTTGAACAACAGCAGTACGCCACGCTTTTTGCTTGGTCTCGATCCAAGTTTTCAAAGGATCTGCGACCTTCCACATATTCAGCCACCAGTGAGCGGTGTCTTTCAGCTCTGGCTTTGCATCGCTGATCTCGCTGCGAGGATCTTTGAGCGTGCTCGGATCAAATTGAGTTCCGCAAGCATCGCACTCATCAGAGTAGGCGTCAGTACTGCCGCAGTTCGGGCAAGTGCCACGAACAAAGCGATCTTGCAGAAAGCGATTCATCTTCGGATCGAACCACTGTTTGGTGACTCGTTTTTCGAGCATGTCGTTTTTAAAGAGACGACGCAAGAAATCCTGGGAGTAAGCCTCATGGAGTGGATAAGTTTCAGGACGAGAAGTCCCGGTGAAGATATCGGTCTTGACGTTGAATTTTTTAAGAGTCTCTTTTTGTTTTTCGTGAATGGTGTCGATGAACTCACGAATCGTCTTTCCGGCTTTGACCGCCGCGACTTCACTTGTGGAGCCGTGGTCGTCATTCCCGTTCACAAAAAGCACGTTTTCAGAGCCAATCAGCATTCTCATCCAGCGCGCATAGATATCCGCAGGAACGTGGGCCCCCGCAAGGTGACCCAAATGAAGGGGACCATTTGCGTATGGCATTCCGGCCGTAACGACGACTTTCTTCGGTTTCTTGTACTGATTTAAAGCCGATTTAACATCTGTGGGAGGTGAGAACTTATTTTCTGGTTTTCCTGGCTGCATGATGACCCTCTAAAAGATCTAATTTTAGCCAATATACCTAGGGGATGTCATCGTAATGACGCGGCTATCCGTGAAGAAGTAGGCATATTTCCTCTCGAAATTTCAACGCCTAAAAGTAAAAAGTGTTTTACCGCTAAAGACGCCTGAGGAACGGCTTTTGCTTTTGTAGTGCTTGTGACCATTAACCAGCATTCATTGCCTCTTGAAGAGCCGAGAAGCGTCTCTTCAAGTCAGGAGAGGAGCGATTTTTGTTATGGGAAAAAGTTTAGTAAAAGCATTTTTATTCCTGTTATTGGCTTCAAACTCTTTTGCTCTGACAGATGGAGCAAAAAAGCTCATCCAGTATGAAACTCAATCGAATGCCGTTTCTCAGAGGGATTCGCGTCCTATTCAAATGCCTCATTTTGAGATTCCCTTAGACATGGTGGAACTGGATTTCGCCGACCGTTTTCCGCAGGCCCTCCGTGAGCATTTTATCTTTCAAAAAGACGGTAAGAAGTACGTCCGCTGGGTTTTAAACCCTGAAGATACGAAGTGGTTTGAGGAAGTTCAGCAGCACTTCCAAAATAAAGGCCTGAAGCTTGAGAAGAAGTACTACTTCACTGGCTATCAAACGGCCTCTCGTTCTTATATCGTTGAGGATCCGGGTAAAAAGATTCAGTTCTCAATCAAAAGCTCCACCAATAAGACCGGTGGCTGGTGGGCTGATAAAAAACAGCCTGTCGGAGAGGCCATTGACTCTCGCCTCAATGCCGATTTCTTGCACGACATCCAGGCGCGATTGCCGTTTAAGAACATCATCGTGATGGATGAACCTGCGATCTTTAAGCTTCCAGGCATCGATCAAGCGGTTGTGTTGCGGGATCTGGTCGATTTAAATACCAAGGCGGACCGTATCTATGTTCCAGGCTTCTCAGTTCTTCATGACGAAACAGGCCGTATGATCGCGGCGAAAAACGGTTCGAATGATCCTTACGAGTTTTGGACTGAACACTATATTAAAGCCACAGGCCGTGCCTTGGGTGAGCTCGCCGCTCGCACGGGCATGCAGTTTGATTCTCCGCACTCTCAGAACTTCCTTGTGGAGCTGGATGCGAATTTAAAACCCACGGGCCGAATTGTGATCCGTGACTTGGCCGATCTTTATATCGACAAGACTATTATGAAAGAGCTCCATCCGCAGCAAGAGAAGTACTTTAAAGAGTTCTCTCAAAGAGGAAACATTTTAGGCAGTATCGCTGCTGGCTTTGGCCCGCTTCATGGGAACGAAGCACCATCATGGGTGCGCGACTCTGGCTACTCTGCGTGGAAGAATGTGTTCTTTAAAGAGTTCGAAAGTACTTTTGAGAAGATCACTTCTTTGAAACCGAGCCAGTTTAAGAGCAGTGAAGGCCACATCAATGGCAAGTACTTCGGTAATACATACTCTGTTGCTAAAAATGAAGGTACAGAGGGCTTCTGGAAAAATATGAGTATCTATAAAAACCCAGCTGGAGTAATGCTTTGCTCTCAGACGTTTAAATAATAAGGAACTCATTTGGAAAAACGCCGGGCTATCCGCGATTTGATCATAGCAACTCTCCTCTGGGGTTTTGGTTTCGTCGCCACAGTATGGGCGCTACGAGCTTACTCTCCTGTGGAGATCTTGATCTATCGCTTTGGTCTGGCCGCCATCTTTGGAGTTCTGATTCTGTTTGTTTTGACAAAAGGCCGCGTGCCATGGTCCGGGAGTGAAATGCGCCTGGCAGCTCCTGCAGGATTTCTCTTGGCAGTGATGCAGCTGACGCAAGCTCAAGGTCTGCTCACGACCACAGCGACAAAGAGCGGTTTTATCACCAGCTTGTATGTCGTCCTCATTCCACTCATCGAGATTTTATTTCTAAAGAAGCGAAGCTCGTTGCAGATCTATTTCTTTTCATTCTTGGCGCTCGCAGGAACATTCTTGCTGGCGGGCGGGCATTACGAAGCCTTGGCTATCGGTGACTTATGGACTTTTGCCTGCGCAGTTCTTGCAGCGATTCATATTATTTATATCGGTAAAGTGGCGCCAGGAATCGCTGACGCCTTCAGATTCAATGTTCTTCAATCGATCGTGGCAGCAGTTGCATTGCTGCCATTTTTACTGACCCAACCGAAGATCGCTCTTCCAACTTCTGACTTGCTACCAAATCTAGGAATTTTAAGTCTGATCTTCGGTTCAAGCCTTCTCGCCTTCTTCCTGCAAGTGCGAGCACAGAGGCATTTGCCTAACAGCATGGCCTCTATGGTCTCGCTTTTGGAATCACCTTTCGCCGCAGGCTTCGGAATTCTTCTGCTAGCCGAGACGCTGGGTTCCGTGCAGATCTCTGGAGCCGTTCTCATTTTGCTCTCGTCCGCAAGCTCTATTGTTTTTGATAAAACATAATTTACATCATTCGCAGCAGAACTTTTCCGTGGGTGTGCCCCTTTTGGTTGAGATCCTGGGCTCTCTTCACGTCTGTTAGCGGGAGGATTTCACTCACGCGGGGCTTAAGAGTTTTATTAGCCACGAGGCTTGCCAGCTCTGCAAGATCCTTTGCGTTCGGAGTCATCACAAAGTTGACACCGTGGGCGCCGAACTTGCTCGCTTCAGAATCTTTGTAGCTGCCGACGGTCGATAGCGCAATTCCGCGTTTCTTCATCAGCTGATAGGAGCGCGAAAGTGTGTCGCCGCCGACGAGGTCGATAACGATGTCGATGTCCTTGGCGAACTCCTCGAAGCGTTTTGTTTTATAATCAATGATCTTTTTAACTCCCAATTTTTGTAAATACGGGATGTCGTCGGCCGCCGCCGTTGCAATGACATTGGCTTTCTTCCAGATGGCGATTTGGCAGGCGAAAGAGCCCACGCCACCAGCAGCACCATGAATGAGCACGTTCTGATCGGCTTTCACGTGGCCTTCTTGGATCAGGAGCTGCCATGCAGTCAGTCCCGCCGTAGGAATCGAGGCCGCCGTTTCATAGTCCAATGACTTTGGAATCAAGGCGATCTTTTCCGGTGTCGCTGTTGCAAACTCGGCGTAAGAGCCATGGGCAAAGCCAAAGACACGGTCGCCTTTTTTAAAGCCGCTGACTTTACCGCCGACGTCGATGACATCGCCTGAGAAGTCCTGGCCGAGAGTGAGTGGAAAGTGCGGAGTGGCCGGCTTCATGTAACCTTCGCGGATTTTCCAGTCGATGGGGTTGATACCGGCATCGTGAATTTTGACTAAGACTTCGTTCTTGCTGATTTGGGGTTGTTCTGAGTCCTCAATTTTAATTTCGTCAGAACCGCCATAAGAGTAAATGCGTGCGACTTTCATAGATGTCCTCCTAAGAAAAATTATTTCAAAGGCTAGCACCACCATCGAAGTTAGCAAGCAAGCAGCAGATGTAATTCAGCAGACGCGAGAACACCAAAACGAAAAACGTTTTTAAGCTTGAGTGAAGAGAATCGATGAATCTTAAACTTTAGAAAATACTTCAGCGAAGCGGAAGTGCAGAGAGCCAATTTTTTCAGCCAAAGGCTGATCAAAAAATTGGTTGCGGGGGCAGGATTTGAACCTACGACCTTCGGGTTATGAGCCCGACGAGCTACCAGACTGCTCCACCCCGCGACAAAAAGGATGCGTTCGAATGAGCGGTCACTATAGGCCCCGAAGTGGGGGACGTCAACCCCCAAACTCGGTTTATTTGTGCTATAAGTGCGCAAAAACTCCTCAAAATTTAAAATAATTGGTTCTAAGATGGAACTAATTCGTCGATTCGGGAGTTTTTATGAAGAAAGCGCTCAAGGTTATAGCAATTATTTTCGGAGTCCTCGTCATCGGTTTTGTGATTGTAGGCGTGTTAATAATCAAAAAACTTCCTTCACCTTGGGAAGTCAAACAGGCGATCTCACCTAAAAAAGCTCAGAGTCCGGAGTTTGTTCAACAAACACCAGCAAAGCCCGGCGAGAAATCTCCATCGCCAAATCAGGCCAAAGAAGAAGCGCCGAAAAATCACGAAGAGAAAATCGATGATAGCAAAGCGCGCACTTTGCAAGTTCTCAAAGATGATTTTATGAACGAGCAAAAGCCGCTTTCAACCGTATGTAATTACCTAAACAACGCAGAGAAAAGTCAGTTTCTGCGTAAAGACGACAGCGGATCTGCCAACGAGTTTATGAAAAGCCTAGAAAGTAATCAGAAGGATCCGGTGGTGGAATCGGCGGCCTCACTCTTTCGTTACATCTTTCGTGTTGATGGGATGCGCGAGCTTTTTGATATGATTGAGAAAGCCGATGCAGAACATGATCAAGGTCTTTTCAAAAAAGCCGAGTTCTATACGAAGCTCGGCATTGCAGGACAAAATATCCGTTCTAATAAAGCCAATATCGATCGCATCTTGATGAAGAGCTACAACTTGTACACGCTTTCACGTGTTGTCGGTCGTCATCCAGAACTTGCGCGCGATCCAGCAACTTTGAGTTTCTGCGAGCAGATCGAAAAGAACATCAATCTGAATTTAGATTTCAATCCTGACGAGCAGGCCGCTGAATTACAAAAGTTTTTAGATTATGCCAAAGTCGACCCCAAAGAGGTCGACTTTGACCCGAACTATCGATCCAACGTGGATTTCAACTTCAAGAATAACAGCTTGCAGTTAACTCACACGTGGATCGAAAAGCTCTTTGCGAAAGACATCGAGAAGGCGAAGCGGGAGATCAATAAGGAAGCTACCACTGCGGCTCCAGATTCGACGTCAAATTATTAAATGTTTCAATGCCGCCTAATCCTGGGTTCACAATCAAGCCCTGAATTTGCGAATGTCTCAGCCTTGGTTCAAAGGGATAAGATCCATTGCTGTTCGGGTTGTCCGTGAGTTCCCATTTATTCGCCGTGCGTGTGGTTCTCCAAGCTTTGTAGTACATGGAAATCTTAGCACCTTCGATCAAATAACTAATATCCGCACCGGGGCCTGCGAGTTCTAAGGCGGCTCTGAACGCAATGTGATTTTTGGTCATCGCTCTGCCAAAACGTCCATAGGCGGCGGCATAGGCTTTTGCGTCCTGATCCCGGAGGCTTGCCATCTCTTCGAGATAGTGATGCATATCCCGGAGCGCCTCGTGGCTTTCAGAGAGGAGATGGTCCCAACAGATCGGCGTGGCAGGGCCTAAGCAATAATTATAAGTATCTCCATGGGCGCGATAGTCGCTGTAGTAGCGGTCGCCGATGGTGAGGAAATAGTTTTCATTATTTTTTCGCGCGGCACTCATCAGTCTTTCCGTATTGTCGTCGTGCAGGGTGGTGTTAAACTCGATGCCGGCATACCCCAGGCGGTCTTCGTCGGGGATGGCTACGGCCAGGTCGTCGATACCCGTGTGTTGAATAAGGCTTGCCACAGATTTTTGGATGCGCCGAGGAGTTGCGCCCTCATTGCGGTAGGCATAGGTGTATCGGCCAAATGTCCCATCGTCGTTTCCTTCGGGCGAGTCGATAAAATACTTGGCACCATAAAACATCAAATCTGTTTCTCGGTGGCGAGTCCATAGATGCAGGTTCTTAGTTTCTGAGTAAATGCCATAGTGAACGCGGGCCGTTTTGTTGTTGATGTGAAAATCTGTGCTTGTGTAGGAGTTTATATTGCCCTTGCTGTAACCTGAGTTCCAGAGGATTGGCAGCCCCAGACTGACTGAGACGAAGCGTCCGGTGTTTAAGCTGGTGAAAGTTGAAACCTTCAGGATTGGCGCCAATTCAACCAAATTGTGCGGATGCTTTTTAGAAATTTGGTCGGAGGCGATGACGTTTCCATGGAGAATATCCTCATAGGCTTTTCGGCCGACTTCTGTATTCAGGTTGTAGAGATACGAAAACCCGTCATCAGAGTTTCTAAACGCCGTGGCAGAGACTTGCACAATGGCAGCTCCTGTCGACACCGAAAGACTCGAGAGTGTGCCTTTGGTGATTTTCACATACACACGCTCATTGTCGACTTTCTCGATATAGGTCTCCCATGTTCCATGGGCGATAGCGATAGTACCGACCCCGACAACACTGAGGCCGGTGCCGGCAGCGAAAATGACTCCGCCGGTTGACAGGTAAGTGACTGAGTCGCCTTGACTGAGGCTCATGGCTCCGCTGGCAGTTCCAGGGACGGATTTATATCCCGGCGAGTTCTGAGCCTCTTCGTAAGAGCGGTAGTATCTGACGGAATTCATTTGGCGGCCGATCAGCGGTGCGAGTCCTACATAGCCCCACCACTCTTTGGCGACACCACTGGCGTTATCATACCACCATTTTACGCGCGCACCGAGACCTCCTGAGAGGGCAATATAGCCGGTTTTTTGCACGCCGTCGCGGAAGTCATTGAGGACCATGCGGTCCTGAGCACTGTCCGGAGTGAGGGCTGCAGGGATGACTGGGTTGGCTTTATAGGGAGTGAGATTTGCTGTCCAGTTGCCCCAGTCAAAATTTAAGAAAAAGAAAGGCACGACTTTATGTTTGAGTTCTTTTTCTTCTTTTTCATTCTGTTGGGGAGTCGGAATCACATCCGTTGTCGGCGGAGTCACTTCAGGAGTGGGAGTAGGATCCGGCGGGGTCGGTTCAGGAGGGGGAGTCGGAGTTGGTTTTGGCGTAGGAGTCGGTGTCGAGGGAATTGGTGGCGGCGCTGGGTTCACCGATTTTGGTGCGGCAAGGCCGATGACCGAATAGAAATACAGCAAAGCAAAAATCCCTTTGGCAAGGTTCATTGAGAATCTCCTAAAACTTGAATTATAAAAATATATTGTTTAGGGGATGCTTCTCAAACCGCAGAGATAATTCAACCTGCTTTTTTCATGTTTCGGAAAAATCCAAACAGGAAGGGTCTGTTGTGAAGAGTTCTTCTCAACAGACCTTTGCTTTTTGAAAGATTTTGTTTAGATACAAAATCTTTCGATTTAGAAAACGGGCTTGTCACTAAGGCGTGGCAACATCTGTCGAAAAACTCCACTCAGGCTCTAGCGTCGTCAAATTACTAAACGTTTCAATTCCGCCGAGTCCTGGGTTTACGATAAGACCCTGAATTTGCGAGTGACGAAGTCGCGGCTCAAAGGGATAGGCACCTTCTTTTGCATTCGGATCATCGGTCAGATCCCATTGATTTGGCTGACGAGTCGTACGCCATGCTTTGTAATACATCGAGATCTTCGCGCCTTCGACAAGATAACTGATTTCGATGCCTGGACCTGCAATTTCAAGCGCGGCTCGATAGGTCATATGATTTTTCGTCATCGCTTCACCAAAGCGCCCGTAAGCCGCTGCATAGGCCTTCGGATCTTTAGCACGAAGGTCGATCATCGCGATCAGCTCTTTACGCATGTCCCGCATTGCCGCGTGGGTTTCATCCAAGATGTAATTCCAGCAGATCGGAGTCGCCGGGCCGAGGCAATTATTGTAGACGTCCCCTTTATGGCGATAGTCATTATAGTAACGGTCGGCGATGTTAATAAAGTAGCTGTCACCATATTTTTGCGCGGCTGCCATCAAACGTTTGGTATTGTCTTCACTGAGTGTGGTGTTGAACTCAACGCCGGCATAACCAAGTTTGTCGTCGTCAGGTACGTCGATCGACAGATCATCAATCCCTGTATGCTGAATAAGACCCGCAATGGATTTATTCAAGCGACGAGGAGTCGCATGTTCGTTGCGATAGGCGTAGCTGTAGCGTCCGAATGAACCATCTTCGTTTCCTTCAGGTGAATTGATGGTGTACTTCGCTCCATAGAACATCAAATCGGTTTCGCGGTGGCGATTCCAAAGTTGGAAATTCTTTGTCTCAGAGTAAATTCCATAGTGCACGCGAGCCGTCTTATTATTGATATGGAAGTCTGTCGTCGAATAGGAATTGATATTTCCTTTCGTGTAAGCTGAGTTCCATATAATTGGCAACCCCATGCTGACACCCAAGAAACGACCGGTATTTAAGTTTGTAAAGGTCGCAACTTTCAAGACCGGTGCCTTCTCTACGAGATTGCGAGGACGGGATTTTGAAATCTGATCTGAAGCAATCACATTTCCGCGAATCACATCTTCGTAAGCTTTGCGGCCCACCTCAGTTGAAAGATTATACAAGTATGAGAAGCCGTCATCGGAATTGCGGAAGGCCGTCTCGGACACTTGAACGATTGCAACCCCGGTTGAAACCGAGAAGCTCGTTAATTTTCCTTTCGTGAGTTTCACGTAGACATGCTCGTTGTCGACCTTTTCGATATAAGTTTCCCAAGTTCCTTGGGCGATGGCGGTTGCTCCGACACCGACAACATTAAGACCTGTGCCGGCCGAGAAGATGAGTCCTCCGGTTGAAAGATAAGTCACAGAGTCACCTTGTGACAGAACGCCGGCACTTTTTGCCGTGCTTGGAACCGATCTGTAACCAACGGCTTTGTCCGCTTCATCGTAGGTGCGATAATATCTGACGGAATTCATTTGACGGCCTATGAGGGGGGCAATGCCGACGTAGGCCCACCACTGCTTGGCAACGCCCGATGCATTGTCATACCACCAAGTCATCTTCGCTCCGAAGCCTCCAACTAGGAATCCGTAGCCGGTCTTTTGAACTCCATCGCGGAAGTTATTCACAACCATACGATCGCGGCCGTTTCCAAGAAGTGCTGCAGGCTCAACCGGAGCCGGTGGTAACGATTTATAAGGAGTCATATTCGCCATCCAGTTTCCCCAATCAAAATTGATGAAGAAATACGGCACAACTTTGTGTTTAAGCTCCTTGTCCTTTTTCTCGTCCTGCGGAGTGGGGGACGCATCTGGAGTCGGAGTCGGTGTTGGTGTTGGCGAACTCGTCGGCGTCGAAGTTGGAGTAGGGGTCGGAGTCGGACTATCTGTCACCGGCGGAGTTGGAGTTGGAGTTGGAGTAGGTGGCGGTGGAGTTGGAGTAGGTGGTGGTGGAGTTGGAGTAGGTGGTGGTGGAGTTGGAGTAGGTGGTGGTGGAGTTGGAGTAGGACGCGGGGTTGGCGTCGGCGGCGGAGTTGGTGTTAGACATGGAGTTGGTTTTGGGGGCGGAGTGTGATGCGGGGGCGGCGTTGGTTTCGGGGTGGGCTTGGGGGTATGATTTCCACCTCCGGCAAATGTAACGGACGAAGCAAGGTACAGCAGAGCAAAGGTCACTTTGGCAAGGTTCATCGTGAGTCTCCTACAGTTTCTAGTTGAATTGTCGATTGTTTGTAGGAGAAGCGTTGTTGAGTTTAATGGGGACATCAACAGTCAATTATGGACATACATGAAATATCTAAGGGACGCCGCTCGTTGCGAAGAGCTTTTCACAGCGAGCAGATGGGATTTTCTGAATCATGTTTTGGAGCATGTTCTGGAGCGAAACAGGGATCACTCAGTTTGGGAACGAGTTTGCGATTCGCCTTTGGCGTTGATCTCGACAACCTTGTTCTTAGAAACGCGAATGACAGGAAGCTCTTCGCGCGCAACACCTTTTGCACTCATCTTTTCTACTTCAAAAGGCACAATCTGTTTTGTGCCTTTTTTGCCCGGATGAAGTTCATACTGGTAGGCGCAGTTCTTAGAGCAAGTGTCTTGTCTAAATTTAATGTGTGAGCACTCTTCGCAGATCAGCTCTGTGCTGTCGCAACGAGCGCAAGTGATTTTGACTTCACTCGGCTGACCACAGTGCGGGCAAAGACCATACTTAGTGCTTGGTTGCAGGTTTTGATCTAAAGCCACGCGATGATCGAAGACAAAGCATTCACCTTCAAACTGGTCATTGGGTTGTTCTTTGATGTAATTTAAAATTCCACCCTCAAGTTGGTAAACATTGTCATAGCCCTGCTTTTGCAACTCAAGAATTCCTTTTTCACAGCGGATACCGCCGGTGCAGAAGATCAGCATCTTCTTATCTTTAGGAATGCCCTGAGCTTCAATATACTGAGGAAACTCCGTGAACTTTTCGATGTCCGGATTCAGAGCCCCTTTGAAAGTTCCAATTTTGTACTCATACCAATTGCGGGTATCGATCATGACGAAGTCAGATTCCTCTTTTAAAACCTTGTTCCACTCTTCAGGAGTCAGATGGTGGTTCTTTCCCTCCGGAGGCATCATCTCAGGAATGCCGGTCGTCACGATCTCTTCACGGATCTTAACTTTGAAACGGCGGAAGGGGGCTTTTGCAGAAACAGAATCCTTAAAAAATAGCTCAGGACTTTTGAAGTACTCGCGAATAAACTGTTTCCAAGCTTCAAAACTTTCAGCCGTGCTGGCCGCGCACGTGGAGTTAAACCCTTCGCGGCCAAGAATGACGAGGCCTTTGATGTTGAGCTCCTCAGCCTTGGCTTCGAGATCTTTTTGAACTTGTTCAGGGTTTTCTAAAACGAGGAATTTGTAAAACGCAGCAACAAAGTAGCTTTGGGCTTCTGACATGATAGGGGTACCTCAATTGTCCATCCTGGGCTCCAAACCCAGAGGAGTTGAAATTTATGAAGCTTTTATAGGCGAGTCCACGGCCCGCCGTCAACTCGTCATTCCTTTTGCTTGTACATTTTCCAGCCAAACTTAAACAAGACAACGAGGCTTAGATCCTCATTAAAACCTTCGCGCTTCTGGAGTTCAACGAGACCCTCATTACAAATCTTCAGAGCCTCATCCATGGCTTCCACAGGCCGATAGCGAGCACGGCCATTACTGAGCCCCGCGAGCACAATGTTCGCAAGGTAATTTAGTTCTAAGAGCCGCTGAGCATGCGCCGCCGGATCTTTCACCAAGAGCTCCCGCAGCCACTGCCGGATCGGAAGACCTGAAGCTCCCGAACCTAAAAGCTTCGGTGCTTGGTCCTTGACGACCCCTTGAGCTTTCAGCAGGGCCAGAAGCTCTTGATTGCCGGTGCTCACGGGTTTCAGCGGAGTTCCTTTAAAACTCCGGAAGTACATCTTAGTGATATGGTCGGGCTCTTCGGTAAGGAGCTTATCCAGCGGCGTCTGTTCAATCAAACGGAGGAAGGCTTTTGCTGAAGAAGGCGCGACATACCCTTCTTGCTCGCGGCGCTCTTCACGATCACCGGAAGCATCACTCTCAAGCATGTCGCCTTCACTCAGAACTGTCATGAGGCCGCCATTGTCATTAATCAAATCCATCGAAGCGTAGTAGCAGCGTTTGAGGATTCTCTCGAGGACAGCCGGGTGAAGATCATCCAGCGCTGTCAGTAAACTCATGACCGCGTCCCAGCCCTTGTTGCGGCGAGCGACAATCAAGTAAGAGTTCAGTTCTTGCGAAAGAGTCCCATCGAGAATCTTTTCGAAAATTCCCAAAGAGTCCTCGTCTTCATGCCGGCGGGCTTCGTCGGCGATTTCATCATTATCAAGAACGAAAATAAGTTTTGAAAGGCCGAGTGAAACGAAGTCTTCATCCATTTCGGCCATTTTCTGTGCGGCGAACTTTGAGCCGACTTCCATCAGGACCTCAAGCCAGACTGAAAAACGTTCGTCGTTAAATTTCTCCTCCTCACCGGGGGCGAGGTTCTTCCAAAGATCTTCATCGAAGACCTCTTGCAGCTGAGTGGTGCTTGCAAGACTTACGAGATCGGCGGAATCTTCAAGACCCACGTGTTGAATAATTTTACGAAAGGTTTTTCCGTCGAGAGTTTGCACCGCTTCGACTAAGTTTGGCTTTTCCAAAATCTGCACAAGAATTTTGTATTTCATCCTCACCCCTTTGATGTTTTGCCATTGTGAGGTGGGAGTAGCTTCGGCACCTAACACTTTTTTGAAAGTGAAAAATAAAGTGCCGAAAAATCGGGTTTTTTTTGACATTTCCAGAGAGAAAAGTTAGGGTATTGATATAGGCCGCAAGACACCCCGAAAACTCGCGATTTTCTTCTCAAAAAAACTTTCCAGTCAGCTTTAAAAATTCTCAGCGCTTTTCGCCGCGATGACCAGGGTGTTTGTGTGCAGGACGCTTGTGAGCCCGTGGCATATGATGGTGCAGAGCCAAATCCTGGTCTGTTTTCATTTCCACTTCTTCAATGCCACCCGGAGTGTTGCGGAAGGCCGCCCCCAGTTCACTGCGCGGACTGTCTTCATAACCCTGATTTTGCAATCCGCGGATCGAGGCATCCATGGCATCCGCAGCGCGGTCCATTTGCTCTTTCACATCGATTTCGCCTTCAAGGAAATCATTGGGTTCATCATCTTCGAGCATATCTAATGATTCTGATTTGGCACCCATGTTTTCATCATCAGCCTGACTCAGTTTTTCGGTCAGATCCTGGTCGGCCAAGATGTCGGCTTCATCACTTTCATTCTCGGAAGCACCGCCAGCGACAGGTGCGGTAAAGCCGGGCACAGTGACGCGTCCGCCTTCTTGCTCGGGGGCCAGTTTTAAGAATGGAATAAACAACATAAAACCTCCTCGGGAATAGAAAATCACTCTTCATTAACCCGCCAAGGAGAGGAGGAAGCCAGATGTATTTCACCATATAAGATCTGAGATTTTATGCGCCACAACATTGAGTCGAAAAACCCCTCTGCAGGGTAATTCGCTTGTCCCAATAATTCCGATCATTTATAACGGCTTTTTCGCTTTAAAATTTTAAGGATAAACATGCTCGCAACTCCCGTTGTTCAAAAAGAAATCCAAAGACGTCGCACTTTTGCGATCATCTCGCATCCCGATGCCGGAAAAACCACGCTGACTGAGAAGCTTCTCTATCACGGTGGCGTGATCCATGAAACGGGCGAGGTGAAAGGCAAGCAGGGCTCCAAAGCCGTGACGTCCGACTGGATGGAACTTGAAAGACAAAAAGGGATCTCGATCACATCATCTGTGATGACGTTTGATTACAATCAACTGCGCGTAAACCTTCTCGATACTCCGGGGCATAAAGATTTCTCTGAAGATACTTACCGCGTTTTGATGGCCGTTGAGTCTGCCTGCATGCTGATTGACGTTGCCAAGGGCGTTGAGGAGCGAACTAAAAAACTTTACGAAGTTTGCCGCCTTCGCCATATTCCGATTTTCACGTTCGTGAACAAACTTGATCGCGAGGGGAAAGATCCGCTCACGCTGATTGATGAAGTTGAAAAAACCCTCAACATGCAATGCTACCCAGTGACTTGGCCACTCGGCATCGGTCAGCGCTTCCGTGGTATCTACAATCGCTTGACCAAAGAAATCTGGGTCTACGATCAGCGCCGTGAAGAAGTGGAAGATTACAAAATCATTCCTTTTGAGCCAGGTAAAGACGATGCGATCTTGTACGACTACCTCGATAAAGAATCCGCGGACCAAGTGATCGGAGAGCTCGAGCTTATCGAAGGGGCTCTTCCGCCGTTTGACGTTCAGGCCTTCCTGAGCGGCGAAATTTCGCCGGTGACGTTTGGGTCTGCAAAACAGAACTTCGGCGTGGATACGTTCCTTAATTTCTTTACTCAATACGCGCCGGGCCCGCAGCCGCGCAAAACCAAAGACGACAAAATGATGGATCCTTGCGATGCGAACTTCACAGGTTTCGTATTTAAGATCCAAGCCAACATGGACCGTCGTCACCGTGACCGTATTGCCTTTATCCGCATTTGCTCAGGAAAATTCGACCGCGGCATGAAAGTGCAGCACTCGCGTTTAGAACGTGAACTGCGTTTGTCTTACGCGAGCCAATTCGTTGCTGCTGACAAAGAAACCATCGAAGATGCCTACGCCGGGGATATCGTCGGCGTTGGTGATACCGGCAATTTCGCCATCGGCGACTGCGTTTCAGCCAGTGGCAAGGTCCGCTTCGAAGACATTCCAAAATTCGCACCGGAGCTTTTCGGTAAGCTTTCCGTGCGCGACGCTTTAAAACGCCAGAAGATGCAAGAGGCCCTCAAACACTTGTCAGAAGAAGGTGCGATCCAGCTCTTCTACGATCCGGTGTTCGGTCCGCAGGATCCTATCGTGGGTGCGGTCGGTGAACTCCAGTTTGAAGTTCTGATCCATCGCCTGCAAGACGAATACAACCTTGAAGTGAAATTGAACCGCTTGCCGTTCACGGTGGCTCGTTGGCCGCGTGTCGACGGAAAGTCCGTGGATCAACTGAATGGTGGATTTACAATCTATCGCGACATGATCGAGCAACCGGTGATTTTGCTGAATCAAGAGTGGGATCTAAACTGGGCTCAACGTGAAAATCCAAAAGTAGAATTTGCAACCTCTATCAGCCGAGCACGCTAATTATGTCAAACCCACTGGAAATACAAAACCTCAAGAAATCCTATGGAACCGGAAGTTTCGCAGTGGAAGCTGTCCGCGACGTCAGCTTCGAAGTTCGGCCCTCAGAAATTTTCGGATTGCTCGGTCCCAATGGCGCCGGCAAGACGACGATTATTTCAATTGTCACAACACTCGAGAAACCGACTTCGGGATCTGCCAAGGTCTTCGGTGAAGACGTTGGTGAAAATCCGATGTTCACAAAACGCCAAATCGGTGTTGTTCATCAAGAAGTGATCAATTCCGGATACTTTGATGTTGAAGAGATTCTCGAATTTCAATCGGGTTACTACGGCTTTCATAAAAACACCGAGCGTATTCATTTCTTATTGCACAAATTAAATCTCTTTGAACATCGCCGTAAAAAAGTAAAGCAACTCTCAGGCGGTATGAAGCGCCGATTGATGATTGCAAAGGCCCTTGTGCATAATCCAAAATTATTACTTTTGGACGAACCGACGGCCGGCGTAGATATCAGCCTCCGTGAAACATTGTGGGATTTTGTTCGTGAACTTAAAAAAGAAGGAATGAGCATTTTACTCACGACTCACTATCTAGAAGAAGCTGAAATGCTTTGCGATCGCGTGGGTATTATCAACCGTGGTAAAGTCGAAACGATGGGACCAACGAAAGGAATCATCAAAGACTTCACTCAGCGTGAAATGATCCTGACTCTCAATCGCGACATCACTGTGCCAAAAGAAATGCTCCTTGAGAAAAATGAGAACACTTACAGACTTTTGGTGCCGTCAGGGTCGAACGTCGGCAAAGTGCTCACGGACCTCCATGTGGAAAGCTCTATGATCAGCGATATCGAAATCAAAGAGGGCAGTCTTGAGCAGGCCTTCCTGCGTGTTCTTAAAACGCCGGAAAAAAGTGTTAAGCCCAAGGAGGTTCACTCATGATGGCCACAGGTTTTATCACTCTTTTCACGCGCGAAATTAAGCGCTTTATGAAAGTCGTCGTACAAACGGTTGTGACTCCTTTTGTGAGCTCCTTCTTGTACTTGCTTGTGTTTGGCGTGTCCTTGGGGTCTCAGGTTCAGGTTCATGGCGGTGTTCCGTATCTGGCGTTTTTGATTCCAGGTCTTATGATGATGGGTCTGATGAACAATGCTTTTCAAAATTCGTCGTCATCAATCGTCTCCTCAAAATTCTCAGGCGATCTTGAGGATATTCGCGTAGCTCCGATCACCAACCAACAAATCATCTGGGCGATGAGTCTGGGTGGGGTTGTTCGTGGCGGTCTCGTGGCGCTTGTGACGTATTTGGTGGGAGCGGTGTTTTACTACTTCCAGCAGCATGAGGTTCTCACTATTCTTCATCCGTTGGCGTTGATTTATTTCGTCATCATAGGTGGCTTGATTTTTGGAATGATTGGGATCGCCGTGGCTTTCTGGGCCAACAGCTTTGACCAATTAAGTGCATTCAGTGCTTTTGTGCTTTTACCATTAACCTATTTGGGTGGGGTTTTTATCTCTGTCGAGAGCCTCCATCCATTTTGGCAAGTGGTTGCGAAACTCAATCCGCTTTTATACCTCATTAACGGCCTTCGTTACGGCGTTCTTGGGGTGAGTGACGTGGATATCACCCTCTCGGTGATATTGAGTCTCATTGGCTTTGTGGTGTTTTACGGAGTTTCTTTATTGGCACTTCGTAAAGGCTCCTTCCAAAGATGGTAATATAAATTTGATGAATAGGGATGAGTCCTAACTAGAGGAAAAAATGTTCGAGAATCTGTCAGATAAAATTATGACGAGCCTGAAAAAGGTCCGCGGCCAAAATAAAATCTCCGAGAGCAACATCGAAGAGGCGATCAAAGAAATCCGCCTGAGCTTGCTTGAGGCCGACGTGAACTTCAAAGTGGTGAAGTCCTTTATTGATAAAGTAAAAGCCAAAGCCCTCGGCCAGGAGGTTCTCACAAATGTGAATCCTGGACAGCAGTTTGTTAAAATTGTTCACGACGAACTCGTCAATGTTCTTGGCGGTGGCGCCGTGGACGTGAATGTCCGTGAAAATCCAAGTGTGATCTTCCTCGTCGGTCTTCAAGGGGCCGGTAAAACGACGACCTCTGCAAAATTAAGCCTCTACGTGCGCCAGAAGCTCGGCAAAAAGCCGGGTCTTGTGCCAGCGGACATCTATCGTCCGGCGGCGATTGAGCAATTGCAGACGCTCGCGAAAGCGAACAATATTCCCTGTTTCCCGACTCAGGCTGGTCAAAAGCCGGAAGAAATTCTCGAGCAGTCTAAAAAATGGGCGCGCGATAATATGGTCGACGTGGTGATTGTGGATACGGCCGGTCGTTTGCAAATCGACGATCAATTAATGACGGAGTTGCAGAACTTAAAAAGCATCTGGTCTCCGCAAGAAGTCTTGCTCGTGGCCGATGCGATGCTCGGGCAACAGTCAGTCAATGTGGCCGAAGGTTTCCATCAACGCTTGGGGCTGACAGGTCTTGTTCTCACGAAAGTGGACGGGGATGCCCGTGGGGGGGCGGCTCTCAGTATTCGTGAAGTCACCGGGATTCCGATTAAATTCCTCGGTGTGGGTGAAAAAGTGGCAGCACTCGAAGTGTTCCATCCAGATCGTTTGGCTTCGAGAATTTTGGACATGGGTGACGTTTTGTCCCTGGTCGAAAAAGCACAGGAAGTGATCGATGAAAAGTCCGCGCGTGAAAGCGCTCGCAAAATGGCGAAGAACGAATTCGATCTCGAAGATTTCCTCGCGCAGATTCAGCAATTGAAAAAGCTCGGTGGTATGGAGAGCTTGCTGAAATTTTTACCGGGCATGGGCGAGCTTTCGAAGCAGCTTAAGAACATGACTCCACCAGATCAGGAAATTAAAAAACTTGAGGCCATCATTCGTTCGATGACCCCTCAAGAGCGAAAAAACCACAAGATATTAAATGCTTCGCGTCGCCAACGAATTGCGAGCGGTAGCGGAACGCAAGTTCAAGACGTCAATAAGCTGATTAAGCAGTTTGAAGACGCAAAGAAAATGATGAGCGGGCTCATGAAAATGGGAATGGGTCGAGGCGGAGGAATGAAGTTCCCATTTTAAGGCTTGATCTCTTTTTATAAAAAAGGTAGACCAGTCGACTTGTTAATTGTTTTTTTTATAAATGTTTGCTAAATATTTAGCTGTTTAAAAAAAGTTGATAAAGAGGATTACATGGCAGTTGTTATTCGTTTGGCTCGTACTGGTGCAAAACACACCCCTAAATACCGTATCACAGTGGCAGATTCTCGCCGTTATGTGACTGGTAAGCACCTCGAAGTTATCGGTACTTACATCCCAACACCACAAGGTGCTGACCAAAAAGTCAAAATCGACATGGAAAAGTACAATGAGTGGGTTAAAAAAGGCGCTCAGCCTTCAGACCGCGTAAAACACGTGGTTAAGCTTGCTCAAACAGCAAAGTAATTTAAAAAAATAACCAGGTCCTATTATGGGGCCTTGGAATGTTATTGCGGACACATGATGTGGAGGAACTCATGGAAAATCTTAAAGACCTCGTTGAATTTATGGCGAAATCTTTGGTTGATAAACCAGAGCACGTAGAAGTCGACGAGATCCCTGGACAACAAACAACTTTATTGGCTTTGAAAGTTGATAAAGAAGATCTGGGTAAAGTTATCGGTAAGCAAGGTAAGACTGCAGCTGCAATGAGAACAATCATTCGCGCAGCGGGCACTAAGCTGAACAAACGTTACCACCTTGATATCGTTGAGTAGCATCTAGTTTCTGCAACAAGGTTTCAAAGTTAAAAAGGGGCTTAAGGCCCCTTTTTTATTTTAAAAAGATTTCGAAAATTGTGCTCACAGATTGCGAGCACACCGGCTACGTGGCATACGCTCTTTATACATTGGATTCGCTTATGGAAATGAAATTAGTTGGAAAAGTAAAAGATGCGCATGGACTCAGAGGTGAACTCTACGTCCTTATTTTCTCTGGCGAAGTGCCTTGGGCAAAAAAGCTTAAGACCTTCGAACTGCGTTCACCAAAAACCGGTGAGGCTGTCACTTTCGATGTTGAGAAAATGAAGCCATTTAAGCAAGGCCTCATTCTAAAGCCGGCAACGATGGCCGATAGAAATGCGGCTGAAGCTGTCAAGGGACACGAGTTCTATATCCCAGCTGATATTTTCGTCTCTAAACCGGGCGAGACGATCTTCCTCAATGAGATCATGGATTTCATGGTGAAAAACGTGGCTCAGGAAAACATCGGCCCTATCAAAGGCTTCTCTTCAAACGGCGCTCAGGATTTGCTTGTAGTTGAAACTGCAAAAGGTAAGGCCGAGGTTCCATTTGTAGAAGCGTTCATTAAAAAAATTGATTTCAAACATAAAACCGTGGTGATGGATTTGCCTGAAGGCCTTTTAGATATCGAGAACATCTAATGGCTTTTCGGTTTCAGGTCATCACAGTCTTTCCCGAAATGATCTCCGCTGCGATGTCAGTGGGGGTTTTCTCGCAAGCAGTGAAGACCTCGTTGCTCTCTCTCTCATGTATCAATCCACGTGATTTTACCACGGACCTTCATCGCACCGTGGACGATCGTCCTTTCGGTGGCGGCGACGGCATGATTATGCTGCCAGAGCCTCTGGAAAAGTCTATTGCTGCCGCCAAAGCTCAGCAGCCTGAAGCGAAGGTCGTCTACTTATCGCCTCAAGGAAAGCCTCTGACACACGATAAGGCTCAAGAGCTTTCACAGGGCCAGGGATTGATCCTTCTCTGTGGCCGCTATGGCGGTATTGATCAACGTGTGATTAATAAATTCGTCGACGAAGAAATCTCAACCGGTGATTATGTCATTTCCGGCGGAGAGCTGGCTGCATGTGTGCTGATGGACGCGGTTTCGCGTTTTGTACCAGGGGTGCTTGGTCACAAAGATTCAGCCGACAAGGACAGCTTTGCTGAAGGTCTTTTAGAACATCCAAATTTCACCCGTCCCCGCGAGTATCAAGGGCAAGGCGTGCCGGAGGTTCTTGTTGGCGGAAATCATAAGAAAATCAATGAGTGGAAAGAGCTGGTTTCCTTTTTGGTGACTTTGCAAAAACGCCCGGATCTGATTGATAAAGCTGAAGATCAAAAGCAGCTCACGGCGGCCTTTCGCCTTTGGAACTCCATGAGTGTGGAAGAGCGCGAGCTATTAGGGCTCCATAAGCTGAGCGAAGGGGATTTCCATGGCTGAGAAACCATATGTGCCGAGGCTGGCAATTGGCCTTGTTCACTATCCAATTGAAGATAAAGAAAAGAAAATCGTTGCGACCAATATCACAAATTTTGATATTCATGACATTGCGCGTGCTGCGCGTATGTATCAGGT
Organism: Bdellovibrionales bacterium; assembly: GCA_018266295.1. NCBI lineage: Bacteria > Pseudomonadati > Bdellovibrionota > Bdellovibrionia > Bdellovibrionales > Bdellovibrionales bacterium. The sequence continues at coordinate 28,866 of JAFEAQ010000015.1, forward strand.
AGAAAATTATTACCTGATACATCCGATGCAGGAACAGCTGATGTTTGTCGAGCGGGTGTTAGATCACTGGAGAACCGGTCAGGGAGCGAAGTTCAACCCATCTCGCAAGCGTGCCTTGGAGCGAGTAAAAACTGCCGAAAGCTTCGAAAAAGCCTTCCTCGATTGGGGGGTTCCTGAGGCCATGACTGTGGCCACCCACGCGCGCCCTATTGAGGGGGTTGAGACCTTGAGTTTCCGGGGGATACGCGAGCGGATGCATGACGAAAAAAGGCCGTGTTTTCTGCTATTTGGGACCGGTTATGGGCTCACCGAAGAGTTCATGAAAGGCTGCTCGGCGATCCTCGAGCCGATCAAAGGGGCTCCGCCGGATGATTTTCGTCACTTATCAGTTCGATCTGCCGTAAGTATCTGTCTTGACCGCATCATGGGGTCATGGTAACAACTTCCTTTACTTTTATATCCATGGGGAAAAAAATGGCTAAAGCTGCAAAAAAAACCACTGCTAAAAAAGACGTTAAAGAGACGAACCTCGTTCGCCGCGTAACTCAACGTGCTGCTAACAAAAACATCAACACGTTCAAATCTGGCGATACAGTTAACGTGTATGTAAAAGTAAAAGAAGGGGAAAAAGAACGCGTTCAGCTCTACAAAGGCATCGTTACTAAAATTCAAGGTAACGGCGTTGCTAAATCATTCACAGTTCGCAAAATTTCTGCGGGTGTGGGCGTTGAGAGAACTTTCCCGTTCGTTAGCCCTGCTATCGATCGCGTTGAGACTGTTGCTCACGGTCAAGTACGTCGCTCTAAGTTGTACTACCTCCGTGACCTTGACGGTAAAGCGGCTAAGATCACTTCTGAAATTGCAACTAAAGAGTCAGTTGCTGCTGAGTAGTTGATGAAATCATTCGAGCCAATTGATTGGCGAAGCTTCTGTACGGACGACTCCGATTTCAAAATCATCGGAGTCGATGAAGTCGGCAGAGGTTGTTTGGCGGGCCCGGTTTACGCGTCCGCCGTTTCTTTTAATTCAGATTATCTTTCTGATTTAGTGACTGATTCGAAACTCTTGTCCGAAAAACGTCGGACAGAACTCTCTATCGAAATTCAAAAGCATCACCATGTCGGTATCGGCTTTGCAACGGTTGAGGAAATTGATGAGCTCAATATTCTTCAAGCTTCGTTGCTGGCGATGAAGCGGGCTGTGGAAGCGCTTGGCTTTGCGAAGGGACATCTCTTGATTGATGGCAATCAAAAGATCCCGAATATGGCGAAAGCGTTTCAGCAAACAACCGTCGTGAAAGGCGATTTGCGTGTGGCGCTGATTTCAGCGGCTTCCATCGTTGCGAAAGTGACGCGGGATGAATTGATGAAGAACTTGGGCACAACATTCCCACAATATGGATTTGAAGCGCACAAAGGCTATTCAACGGCCGTTCACAAAAAATCAATCGCCGAGCACGGTCCCTGCAAATGGCACCGCAAATCCTTCTCAGGCGTTAAAGAGCACCTCTCTTTGTAAAGCTCACGCGCGCGGTCTTCGGGCGGAAGAGCGCGTGATTCAGTTTCTTCGAAGTAAAAATCTAAAAATTTTGAAAACTCGCTGGCGCACGACCTATGCGGAAATTGATATTCTTGCTGAAAGCCCGCGCGGAGAAGTTTGGATCTTTGAAGTTAAAAGCCTCAGTCATTTTGATTTTCTCGACGTGCGTGTTTCGCGCCGGCAGAAAGAGCGCCTTAAGCGGGCATTCTTGTTTGTCCAAAGTAAAACCAGAAAACCCGTGCAAATCGCGCTGGCATTCGTCGATAAAACCGGTGAAGTTTTAATAATTGAAAACTTCTAGAAGCCGTATCTGTCGAGTTCTTCCGGAGGAAGAGCTGGTTTCGGAGTTCCGTCGAAGTTGAAGGCAAAGTCGACGTAAAGTTTCGTATTGCCATCAGTTGGTAAGTATTGGGTGAAGTTAATGGACCAACAATCACCTGGTGGCTTTAACTGTGCGACATAGGCCCATGCGGTGATTTTCTTTTCATTCGCAGTATTGGCCCAGTTAGCATTGTAAACAATTTTTCCCATCAAGTTTAAGTACCCCGATTGGAAGCCAGCGCCGAAAGTATAATCTTCGACACGGGATTTTTCGAGATCGACCACTTGGCCCTGTTGCGGGCGCTGGTAGGTTTTAATCCACTGAACTTGGAAGAACTGGCCGAATTCATTCGTCAGGCGCACACGCGAGTTGATGTTCGTAACAGAAAGATCTTGCAGGTAAGTGAGTGTTGTATACGTTTGGAACTGTTTAAAACGCATATCCAAAATTGCATTCAGATCAGACCACGGAGTGCGAGTGGGATTTCTTAAATTTGCCTGATAGGTATCGTACGATTGATAAATTTTTAAATTGGCGAGCTGCAAATATTGAGGTGAATCGCCAAACCAAGTTTTCTGTACGAGTTTATTACTCAGTGCAAACGTCACAAGCCCACGATCATAAACGCGGTCATTATAGTCGAATTGCACTCCGTGAGTGCCACTCACGTCATTGTCAGAAAGATAGTCCGTGTAATAGTAAGTTGGATCTGGATCCGAATCTGTTCCGAAGAAAGGGTGGCTTGGATGGTAGAGCCAAGGAATGGCCGTAGCTACCACCTCAGGAATAATTTCGTGTTTGTATTTGTCGGACTTGGGTCCTTCACCTGTTGTAAAGACGCGGTTGATGGAGGTCTTTACTCCTAAACTTGCGCGAACATAGCGGCGCACGTTGCTGCGATCCTCGCCGGCGTTAAATTGATAATCGGTCTCGCGATAAGAAAGTGAAGGTAAGACATCCAAGTAGTCGCCAATCAAGATGGGGCGGCTAATCGTGCCCGTTAAATCCCAACGCTGGCCCGTACGCAAAAGATCTGTTGCCGGATCAAATGCACCGTCGGCAATAGGGTTACAGGCCGGGTCCGTGTCATAGCGTTTTGGATCGTTGCAAGTATTTGTCGCATAGCGGACTCCGTTGTTCAGAGTCATATTGTCGAAGCCCTGTCCAGCGCGTGCAAAATTCGTGTAGTCGATATTATAAGAATACAAAAACTGTGAGTTTGCGATTTTTTGCTGTGTTTGAGCAAAACGGATTTCAGGCATGCGATGAACGGCATTGGCGTTTGAGGCCAGCGGATCTGATTGCAGCATGTTTACGTAATATGAAGCATCAACGCTGAGATGGTTCGCAAATGTGTTTTTTGTGAGCGATACCCGGTTGTCCATCGCGGGGTTGCCAAACGTCGCCGTGCTTTGCTCAGGAAAGTCTTTACCTGGAAAACCAAAATCGCCGGTTTCCTCGGGAAAGTCTTTTGGATACTGCAGGTCACTGGCGAGATTGATTTGCGCGCGCTGAATATATCCGCCCGGCATGTCGTAATAGTGTTCGTACTTTGTATACCAGCGCGGAATGTCTTTACCTTTAGAGCCTTCAGGTTCGAAGGCTAAAACGCGTGGATCATTTCTAAAAACGCGATCGACGAGGCCCGCCAGCTTAAGCTGACCATAGGAGTTTTCGTTCAGCATGTAGCGATACTCTCCGGCGACTTGGAGTCCGCGTTTTTCGTAGTTCGTCAGAGCAAGTGTAGCGTCTCTATCGCGCGACAGAGCCCAGAAATAGCTTTCTGAGAAAGCGAAACCGCCGGCATCGTCCTTTAAGAAACGGGGAGTAAGAAGACCCGACTGACGGTCACTTTTCAGTGGCACGATCAGGTACGGGAGCCACAGTACTGGGACGGAATAGATTTTCAGAATCGAGTTTTTAATATAGGCGTAGCCGCCAAGTTCTGCGCGGATGTTGCTGCCGGAAAAACCCCAGGTCGGTGGGCAGTTCGTACATGTGGTGTAGTCTGCGTTTGAAACATAATACTCGTCTTCGTTGACCTTCTGCAAAATGGAGCCTGAGAAAACCACGGGGCCTGATTGTACGAAGCCGTCGTAAACGATGCCGGTGTTGTTTTCGTAATCGAGAGTGGCCGCACTTCCGCCGACAGTTGTTTTGGTCGATGCAATCTCAACATGACCATTGAGCTGCGCTTGGCGCGTGCGAAAATTTACTTTGGCTTTGTCGGCCTTGATGTGTTGATTTTGGAAAACGATTTGCACATTGCCTTCGAGCTCCATGGTTTCGTTTTCGCTGTCACGAAACATGCTTTCGGCATTCAAAAGCACGCCCTGAACTTTTGCGGAGGCCTGTGCACGCACGACGCCCGGGACAAGAATCCCTAAGAGCAAAAGAAGCCCGAAATACCATTGTGCCGTCGTCGTTGTTCGCACTTTGTTGTCTGCCAAATCCGTTTTAGCTAGCTGTTTATTTCTAAGGACGTGTCCTGGAGTCCTGCCAGGCTCTAAGTCCAAGCCAAATGATAGGGGGCAAAAGGACGCTTGTCGAGGTTATTTCTAGTCTATCGCCCTCTATAACAAATGCGAAAATGCGCCGAAAAATAAGCACATTGCTCTCGAAGGGATCTTTCATGGAAGCGAAGTTCTATCAAGAAGGCGACGTCACCGTCGTTGCACTCAGTGGTCGTTTGAATATCGAAAAAACACCTGCATTCAGAACTGCATGTTTACAAAGTCTAAAAGGTAAAAAAGTGGTTTTCTGTATGAGGGATTTGAATTTCGTTGGCTCGACGGGGATTCAAAGTTTTTTTCAAGTCATCCGTGAATTCAATCAGAGCAAGCATTTCACGGCGAAGGTTTCAGATTTGAAGCCGGATTTTCATCGCCTTCTGTCGTTTGGCGGAGTGAATGATTTGGATATCTGTGAAAATATGGCAGGAGCTCTACTGAGCTTTCAAGCTCCTGCGTCTTTAACTATTGCCTAAGAATTGTTCTGCTGAGATCTCAGCTCATTAACTTTCTGACTCAAATCAACATTCAGTCTCTCAAGGGACTGAATGGCTGTTTTGAGTTTTTCTGTTTCTTCAACTTTTGCATTCCACATATAGCGCAGGCTGTCCAATTGCTCGGTCAGATCTTGCTTTTCTTTTTGCAAAGTCTTGATTTGCGTCTCGTTGCTCAAGGCCAGTTCTTGCAGGTCGCCGTGCTCAATTTCTAGGCGCTTATTGCTGCGATGAAGTTCGTTAGACTTATCTTGCAGGCGAAGCACTTCTTGCTCAAGACGTGCTTTCATTTCTTCTTTAGAGCGCAGGAGCTCAACGACCTGGTTTTCAAGCTCATCTTGCTTCTCAAGGGCTTTATTGAGCTTTACAGCTTTGATTTCAAGCTCTTGGTTCATGAGTTCCAAGTTTTGAAGTTCATTTTTCTGGCTTTCGATTTGAGCCTCGTAGAAATGAACCATCTCTTGGGATTTTTTCTCGTGGATCTCGATTTGTTGACGAGACATCTTTGTCACTTCCATGATCTGAAAGCGCAAATCGCTCAATTGAGCCTCTTGGCGGGTGCGCTCTTGAGAAAGAGATTGGTTCTTATTCTCGAGATCGCGAGAGTATTCCTTCAGCTGATGAATGTAAGGTTTCACCTGAGTTTTGATGCGGTCGTGATACTTGTGATAGCGGTCGCACTCGGCAGAAAGTTTCTCCACGCGAGCGTGAAGCGCAAGGGCCTTCTCGGTTTGCACTTCTTTTTGTTTTTCGGCCTGTTGAAGTTTTTGCTTCCACATGTTGTCTTTTTCTTTATAGATCAACACTTGGTCGGCCACCGCTGTTTGGGACAGGCGGGCGCGCTGAGCCTCATCGCTCAGTTTCTGGTTTTCATTTTCAAGCAAAGCTAAGCGGCGTAGAGCCACCTTGAGGCGAGTCGCAAGATCTTCATTCTGCGAGATCAGGCTTTCAACACTGGAAGATTTGAGGATTTCCTTGGGTAAGTGAGCGTAGTTGAAAGTGGCCGGCATTTCATCGGGGAGTGGGATATTTTCCACGCCACGCTGAACGGCAACTGGTTTTGAATTTACGGCCTCTTCCTCGAAACCTAAATTCTGTAACTTAATATTTTGAAAAGACTCAAAGTCCATAGAAACTCCTCCATGAGATCCAGGCGGTCCTTAGTTTAGTTTCTCAAAATCGCGAAGAAACTGTCAAAACTTTAGGCTGGTCGCAGGCTTTAACTGGACTCAGATCTAGCAATTCTCAGGACTTTAGAAGGGGTGCTTAAGGTCTTGAAAAACCTGCCGAAAAGTAGGACATGGCAATTGTACTGCACGAAGATAAGCAAAAAGAAGAAGCAAAGCTGTTTAGTGATACGGGGATTGGTAGCACCGATTTAGGTGAGCCCGATTCGCTTCGCTATCGTGTGCTGACAATGGTTCTGGATGAGCGATACGATGGCGCGATCGAAGAGCTTAAAGAGTTCATTGATCAACCCTCAGACTACCCCGACTTCCGAAGTCGTATTCAGAGATTCGTAAATCATAGCGTCGACTTGATCTATGCTATTAAAGCAAAACGCAGTTTTCCGGGGATCTCTTCTTTAACTCGAGCAAAGCAGCAAGAGCTTCGTGAAAAGTTTAAAGAACACTTAAGAGAACTGCAGTATTCGCTTAAAAAGATTGAGAAAAATCAAACAGACCTTCGCGTAGCTGACGCGCGCTCAACAATCTATGTTGTCCGAGCGACATGGTATGCAGTCGTTTCGGTGGCTGCTTTGGGTTTCTTTTTGGAAATCTCAAATGGACTTGCGAAAACAAGCTTCATCGTTATCGACGATGCGGTCACGAAAGCAACGGAGTGGTTGCTTCATTTTGTAAACCTTTAAAGCTCCGCTTAAAGTGCTGAGCCTTAAAGGTTTTATTTAAGAATTACTTTTCAATAGTTCTGTAAGTGTTCTCAAGAACTGCTGGAAATTGTCCGCCAGGCAAGTTTTTGCCATTGAGGAAAATCGAAGGTGTTCCGCTAATCTGAGCTTTTTCGCCCTCAGATGCCATCTTTTTCACGGCTTCATGAACTTCTTCAGAATTCATGCAGGTCTTAACCTGTTCGCAGTCAGCCCCCGTCGCTTTGCAGATATCTGCGGTCACGTCAGCCATTGGCTTTGAGAAAATACTTTCTTGATTATCAAAGATATAGTGATGAGCATCCCAACCCTTGTTGTTGAGCTTTTCAATGCAGAGAGTCGCGTAGGCCAATTCGCAACGTTTGCCGTCGCCTTTGTGTTGAACGGCCGTGTTGCAGACGCCATCAAGGGGGAAGTTTTTAAATACCAACTTCACATCTGGATGTGTTTTGGTGAAGTTATGCAAAGCCGGGTAAGCCGCTTTACAGTGAGAGCACAAGAAATCTGCAAACTCGACGATGGTTACTTTTGCGTTGTCGTTGCCAATTTGGAAAGTAAGACCGTTTTGATCAAAGCTTTGCTCAGGAGCGCTTTGCCATGTTGTTAAGCTGGACTCGCTGACACGCTTAATCTCTTGGTAGCCATAGCTGTCCAATGTCATGTTATTTACAATCAAAGATAGAACTGGAACCGCAATCGCAAGACCCAAGACCCATTTTTCAGTTGTGAATAAATCGCGCACATCATCCGGAAGGCGGCTCATGTCGGGGCGATATGCCACAAAGAGGACAATCCAGTTCAAAATTGAAAGTACATAGGTTGCTATACAGAATGGGCAGCCTACGTGAACGATAAAGAATGAAATCCCGCCCATGATAACAGAAACAAGAAAAATAAAGCTCGAGATATAGAAAGTGTAACGTTCTGTGCGGTCTGAGTTCGAGGTGAGGTTGTAGCGGCTCAAAAGAATAAAGATCAGCAGGAGGCCATTTGTAAATGCTCCGAGCATTGCCATCGGGATTCCGAAAAGTTCAGCAAAGGGACTTGAGGCGGCAGCATCACAGTTGAGTTTTTCATTCACATTACAAACGCTGTCAGCGCTAGCGATCCCGAGTTTGAGGTCAATGTGGTGCTTATTCAGATAAAGGTGAACACCGATAGCGGTGACTGTAAAGAGAAGTGCAAGAAGAACCAGAATCTTTTTTTGAGCTGTATTTTTCATGTTTTCGATTAGACCCCACAATCCTGCTTGAAATCAATGGCTTTTATGCAAAAATAAACTCACGCGTTGGAGAGTCATGTTGACAGGGACGTCAGTAGGGTTGCGAAAAAAAGTAGATTTGCAAAAATGGATACACATCCGCAAGGAGCTGTATCGTCAAATGGAGGCGCAGGTTCAAATCCGCCTCGGCGGCGAAGACAAAGAGCTCACCAACTATCGTAAAGACTACAATAAAGAATTTAACCGTCAATGGCGAAGTTCTACCCGGGATGAACTGTATCGCCGGCTTCAGCTTTCTCGTTTGGTTCTCATGGGCGACTTCCACGCTCTTTCTCAATCGCAAAAAACCCATTGGCGCGTGCTCAAGAATTTTTTGACCGCGCGGCCGATCGTTCTTTGTCTGGAGTGTTTTGAAGCGGAGGATCAGCCTCTGATCGATAAATATATGGCCGGGAAAATGTCGGAACGAGAATTCCTGAAGGCCATCGAGTGGGCAAAGAAATGGGGCTTTCCCTGGGATCATTATCGCTCCATGATTCGCTGGGCGCAGGTGAAGAAGATCCCGGTGTACGGCCTGAATCGCAGCGTGAAAAAGCGAACAGCGGCGAGCCTGAAATCGCGCGATGTCTTTGCGGCTCAAAAACTTCATGGCATTTTAAAAAAACATCCGGAAGCCATCGTCTTTGCGATTTATGGCGATTTGCATCTTGCGAAAGATCATTTGCCGAAAGAAGTTTTGAAACTCGAAGGCCCGGCTTTTAAGAAAAAAATCTTCCGCTTGTTCCAGAACGCGGAAAAAATCTATTTCCAAATTCTCGAGAAGGAGCTTGAAAGCAGTGTCGATATTGTCGAGCTTTCGCACGATGCTTTTTGCCTTCTCAATGTTCCCCCGTGGGTGAAGTGGCAGAACTATCTGATGTACCTGGAACACACTTACGATCCGGGGCTTGAAGATGAAGAAGAGAGTGTTGATTACACGGACCATGTCGGCAATTACGTAAAAATTATTTCCGAGGAGCTCGGTGAAGAAGTTTCGTGTGATGATCTGTCGGTCTATACCGCTCAGGATCATCAGCTTTGGGACCGGTTGCAAGAAAAGTTCGGGCCGCGAGATCTTAAATGGATTGAAACTTTGATCGAAGATGGAAATTCATTTTACCTTCCGGGCTTGGGTGTCGGTTACCTTGCGCGTCCGACGGTGAATCACGCAGCCACTCTTGCCGCGAAATATGTTCATGCGAAGATCAGTCATACGAGCGAAAGCTTTTTTGAAATGCCGAAGGATTTTTTAAGGCTTATTTGGATTGAGGGGCTTGCATACTTTGGCTCTAAAATCATCAATCATAAGCGCAAAACGGATACGGTGATGGATCTAAGAACGGCCGTTGCTTCGCGAAGCGCCACGGGAACCGAAAAAGAGCCGTTGATGCTGGCCCTGTCGCAAAAGATGCATGAGCTGATGGTGATTTCTGGAAGACCTCAGGCACGGAGTGTGGTGCAGCCGAAGAAAAAACGCAGTTATCAAGTGGCGGCGAGTCTTTTGGGCGGCATGATCGGCGAGCGACTTTATGGAGCGTATCGCAAGGGCTTGTTGTCGAGGCAGACAGTTATGGCGTTTTTGAAAAAGTCGATGAAACAAGAGAACTTTAATGTGGCCTACTATGAGATGATGGAAATCGTGGAATCCTTGCCGGCCCCGTTCCGCAGCAAAAAGGAGAAGATGTGAGTTCTTGGTATTACAATAAAAATCTCAAGCCACAGGGTCCGCTCAATTTTGAAGAGATGAAGAAGAAAATCATGCGTGGGGAGATCGGCCCTGGGGATTTGATTTGCAAAGATGGTGAGATGCAATGGCAGATGGCTGTCGAGTGGCGTGATTTTCCGCGGGATCTTTTTCCGGCGTTTCAAAAGAACTATTTCAAATCGGCGAATCCTGAAGAAAAAGAGTGGATTCTATTGATGTTCAACCAAGAAAATCCTGACGGAATTCAGCAGGGACCTTACTCCATTGTTCAGGTGAATGAGATGCTGCAAGCGGGAACTGTCAGTATCGAGGACTACGTTTGGCGCAGCGGTCTTTCAGGCTGGGTGCACATTAAAGACCGCGCGGAGTTTGCAGCGAAACCTACTTCACTTGATCTTTAAATTCTTTACCTGGCTTGAAGCGTGGCACGCGGCCGCCGGGAATTTGCACGGAAGCGCCGGTCTTTGGATTACGTCCTGAACGGGCTTTGCGAGTCGTGCGTGAAAAGCTGCCAAAACCAACGAGTTTCACCTCGTCACCTTTTGAAACCGCTTTTTGGATTACTTCCAGTGTGGCATCGAGAATCTGCTCAGATTGCTGTTTGGTGGTGTGGGTCAGTTCCGCTACTTTTTCTACGAGTTGTGCCTTATTCATAGGGGCTCATAGATACTCAAAATACCGATTCATGTCACCGGATTTACATTGGAATTGACGCGGAATTTTGGTAGTTTTTTGGCATGATTCAAACCGCTAAAACCCAGATCGCAAACCTATTAAGCCCCTTGACGCAACTTCCGGTGGAAGACCTGCAAAAAACACTTGAAAAGCCGAAGCAATTTGAGCACGGCCATATTGCTTTTCCTGTATTTGCACTGGCGAAAACACTTCGTGTCGCGCCTCCACAGATCGCAAATGATTTAGCGGCGAAAATTCAAGAGAAGATTCAAGGTGGAAATGTTCCTTTTTTGGAAAAAGTCCAGGCGGTGGGCGGTTTCCTCAATTTTACTTTTAAAAATTCTTATTTGCAGGAAGTTCTTTTTACAAGCCTTTCGCAGACTCACGTTGGCTATTCGGACAACGGCAAAAACAAAACCGTGGTCATCGACTATGCTTCGCCGAATGTGGCAAAGCCAATGCATGTGGGGCACTTGCGTGCCGCGATGGTTGGGCAAGCGATTCGCAATCTCGCTGAATCACAAGGCTACAAAGTCATCGGTGTCAATCACTTGGGCGATTGGGGCAGTCAGTTTGGAAAGCTCGCGTGGGCTTACCAAAAATGGGGCAAAGAATACACCTTCGCAAATCCCATGGACGACATGGTGAAAATGTACGTGCGTTTCCACGATGAGGCTGAGAAGAATCCAGGCCTGGAGGCGGAAGCGGCGGCGACCTTTAAGCGTCTTGAGGGCGGCGATGCCGAAATTAAAAAGATTTGGCAGATGATCGTAGAGTTTTCACTCAAAGATTATGATCGTCTTTTAAATGGCATGCTGAAGGTGAAGCATGATGCTGTCTTGGGTGAGTCCTTCTACACTGACAAGATGGATAATGTGGTCCATCTTCTAAAACAAAAAGGCCTATTGAAAGAAAGTGAAGGCGCGCAGGTTGTATTCTTTGATGAAAAAGAGAACATGCCTCCTTGTATTATTAAAAAGAGCGACGGGGCTTCTATTTATGCCACCCGTGATCTTGCAACGGCGATTTACCGTCATGATGTGCAGAAGGCTGATGAGTTGCTTTATGTTGTGGGTCAGGATCAGACGCTGCACTTCCGCCAAGTTTTCAAAGTGCTTGAGATGATGGGGTTTGAATGGGCGAAGACTTGTCACCATATCTCTTTCGGTCTTTATCGTTTTAAAGAAGGTAAGATGTCGACTCGAGCGGGCCGCGTGGTGCTTTTTGAAGACGTTATCACACAGGCTATTGAACTTGTGCAAAAAATGATCGAAGAGAAGAATCCGACTTTAGAAAATAAAGAGACCGTCGCGAGACAAGTGGCTTTGGGTGCTGTGATCTTTAATGACTTAGTGAATGACCGCGTGAAAAACGTTGAATTCGACTGGGATCGTATTTTGAGTGTTGAAGGTGATAGCGGTCCTTACGTGCAGTATACGGTGGTTCGTTGTAAGAGTATTTTGCGCAAATACGGAAAAGCGGCGCCAAAAGTATCAAGCATGGAGCTAGCTCAAGAAGAAGAGCGCAAGCTCGTGTTCCAGCTTTTGCAGTTTGAAGATATTCTTACGGGCGCTTACAAACAGTATCGACCGAATATTCTTGCGCAGTATTTGCTGGAAGTGTGCGGTAGCTTCAGTCACTTCTATCACAAGTGCCGTATCATCGGTGAGGCGCCGGAAGTGGAGTCCTCACGTATTGCTTTGGTTGCGGCGACGGAAAGAATTTTAATTCAAGGTTTGAAGATTTTAAATATCGAAGCGCCAGAGGCGATGTAATGAAGTTTTTAGCCCTGCTTATGACATTTGTCGTTTGTGTGAGCTTTGCGCGTGCAGAAACCGTCACTGGTGAGGGCTATGAACAGAAAACCAACTTTGGGAAAAAGCTGTTTGATCTTGATATTAAAGTCGATAGGGCCGAGGGTCTGACTAAAACCACGGCCATTTATAAAGACCTGAAAGGTCAGCCGACGGTTGAAGAAAAAGGTGTCGTCAAAGGGGATGAGCTGATTTCATTTGATGTTGATCAAAGGCAGATCAGGGAAAAGGGGCATATCGAAGTTCAGGGCGACAGGGTGTTTTTTACCTATGAAAAAGACGGCAAGAAAAAGACTGCCGAAGAAAAATTAAAGAAACCTTTTTTGACTCCGGCAAATTTCAATCTTTACGTTTCAAATCATTGGGCTGATTTTGCCGGTGGTAAAGAGGTTGAAGTGCGCTTTGCCGTTTGGTTTCGTCTTGAGACCGTGGGTTTTAAAATCTTTAAAGTGGGCGAAACTCTGAAGGGCTCACAGAAGCTGATTCAGCTTCGTATGAAGCCAAGCAGTTTTGTTATCGCGGCTTTGGTGGATCCGTTAAATCTTTGGTACACCGAAGACGGGCAGAAGCTGATGGAGCTTTCAGGACGTGTATCGACGATGCTTCCTCAAGGGGATGATTTCAAAGATCTCGACGCCGACGTCCGCTATATTCATCATAATTAAACAGAAACAGCTATTCTCAGGCTGAGACGTGTTCAGGGCATTTGTCCTCGTCTCTCGTTGTCTCAACTCTCGTAGATGTCATAGACGTGTTCAAAGATATAGACAGCTGCATCAGCCTTAACCATGTGAAAACACGTTCTACAGAGGTGGACCCGCATTTGCATTGATATGCAAGTATCGGGGGACGTCATGTTGAAAAGATCATCTTTATTGTTCGTTGGTGCTTGTTTGATCGTCATGTTTCAAAACTGCGCACAAAACGTAGCTTTCAAACCAGAAGATACATTAAGCATGAGTTCTAGTAACGGGGACCCAAGTGCGGTGAGCCCGGATTCTACATCCAGTGGCAACGATGCGTCTCAGCCGGGTGCGCCTGTGGTTTCTGATAAAGAAAACAATGAGACTTTTAAAGTGATGTTTAACAGCGAAGCGGCTCCGCTGGATATGATCTGGGTGATTGATAACTCAGGCTCAATGAATGAAGAAGCGGCACTCGTTCGTAAGAACTTTGATGCCTTCCTGACTGCGCTTAATAAAAGCACGAATTTCCGTTTGTTATTAGTAAGCCAGCAAGGCAACTCAGGGACTTCCGTTTCTATTCCTAGTAGTTTTGATTCTGCAACTCACAAGCAGATCAATCAGCGCGTAGAATCTAAAGACGGACCTCAGGTTTTGCTTAACCAGTTAAAAGTTCTTCCGGCGGGTTTCTTGCGTGATGATTCTAAAAAGATCGTCGTATTTGTGACTGACGACAATTCAAGTTTGGCATCATCTTCATTCATGAGCTCTTTAGTGGCTCAGCAGAAATGGTCAGCGAAGGACGTGAGTGTTTCTTCGTTCATTGGTCTTGATAAAGCAAGTAGTCCTTGTATGGATAAAGAAGGTGTCGTCTATAAAGAGCTGGCGACAGCGACCGGTGGCCGCAACTACAATATCTGCCTGCAGGACTGGAGCGGACATTTTAGTGATTTAATCAATGCGTCTGTGTCTAAAGCGATTCGTCGTTTTACCTTGGGAGTGGATGCTGTGAAATCCATTTCTGCTGTTAAGGTCAACGGCATGGCTTTGGATAAGAGCGCTTACTCGGTTTCCGGTAAAGTGGTGACTTTGGCTGATGGAGTGAATCTGCCTGAGAACTCGATGGTGTCCGTCGATTATAAGTATTAATGAGGTTTTAATAACTAGGCTTAGTTTGGAGAAATCCTTGCGCCCCAATCTATGGTCTAGGTTTTTTTAAGAGACAGTCTCAAGTTGAGACTGTCTCAATTTTTTCGAGGGATTGCCGATAAGCACCCTATGAAAAGAGTCTCAAATTCTTTATTTGTCATAGTTTGTTTAAGCATCACGGTGGGCCTGTTATGGGGCTACAACGAGTTTACAAACTACTTCAATCAAGGGAAAGAGTATCAAGTTCAAGTTCATCAACTGCGTAAGCAAGTTGAAAGGGAAGAATTTAAGAATGCTCTTTTGCAAAATCAGCTGACAGATTTCAAACAGAGTGTTGCTGCGGTTTTGCCGCCGAATTCCGAAATCAAAAACGACATTGCTAGCTATGAAATGAAGAACTTTGCAAGCGCCCTGCGGGTGCCTGCGAGCGAGGCGCAGATCGATCTTTCCGGTGTGATCTTTGAAAAGGGTAAAAAGCTTTTCAAGGAGCAGAAGTATGAAAAAGCCATCAAAGAATTCCGTAAAGTCTTGGACGAGTATCCGCTCTCTCGCTACAAAGTAGAGAGTCACTTTTTCATGGCTGAAGGTTACTTTTTGCAAAAGGACTACAAGAACAGCTTGGATTTGATTGACCAGATGCTACAGCAGTATCCGGACAATGATCTCACGGGATTTGTGATGCTTCGTATGGGGCAAATCAGTGAGCTCAATAACCGTCTCGAAGAAGCTTCTGAAGTTTATAAAACCGTTCAGACACACTTTAAAAATGATCAATTGCGTGCTCAGGCTCGCAAGCTGTCTGAAGGTATTCAGGTCGAGTAATGAAGAAATTTGCGCACGTTTTACTTTTTATTGCCGCTTTTCAAATGGAAGTCCGCGTGCGCGCTTCTGAGCCGGCAATGACATATCCTGAAAATTGCTTGGGTCGAGCTGTTCCTTGTTCTTTCAAGGTGACGGAAGGCAAATGGTCTTTTGAGTCTGGCAATGTGAAGCTGAGTGCCGGTAGCAATACCATTCTGACGGCTGAGGATCTTAAATCTAAAGACTGGAAACTTGTTTCTGGAACTCTTTGGGTGCAAAACGGTCCTTCCGTGAAAATTAGAACAGTTTCTGCGCAGGCCGAAGGCAGCAGCGGTCAATACTGGATTTTTGCGCAAAAAGACGGGCGTATCGTTTTCCGTAACATTACTTCAAAACTCATTGTCACTTTTAAAGATCAAACCAAATTGGAAATCCCACGCGGGTTTGAAGTTTGGGTGGGTAATGTGAACTCTCAAGCGAAAACTGAACACGGAATGATTGAACCAATCAACCTCAAGGAACACTTAAAGGCCTGGTACGAGCTCTATCCAGGAAAGCGTGAACAATTTGTGTCTGAGGTTCAGGATTTAAAAGACCAATGGTCCGACCTTGTCGAGCAAAGCGGTGATATCTACAAAAAAGTGGCCGAGCGCGAGCTCGCGGCATTGGATGATAAGAAGCGCGCGCAGCTTGAAATTCAGCGTAAAAAAGAGGAAGAACGCCTTCGCATTCGTGCCGAGTTTCATAAGCGCGTTTTTGATCAATAAATCCCGACCTTTTGCGAGTTACCAAAGTCCTGTTTTCCCCTTTAAAAAGAGCCCTTAGTCCTCTCAAAATCCGCTTTGTGATAGTCTAAAAGCAGGATTTTGTAGATATTTTCCGAGGAGGACAAGGATGTCCAGTATCAGCTCTTCAGAACGTAAACGTCAGGATGATCGCGTTCGTCAAACCCGTGAGGATTACGAAGCTCGCGAAACCGAGAATCAAAAACGTCAAAAAGCGGAAATGGAAAGCCTTAATCAAAAGCACTACGCAGAAATCAATCGTCTGAACGAAGAGTTCGGTAAAGAGATGGAGGCGTTAAAGAATCACTATCGCGAAAATCTGAGCGAGCGCGATCAGGAAAACATGCGTAAAGTGGACGAAGTCCGCAATCTATACAAAGGCCAGCTTCGGAAGAAAAGCGAAGAGAACGAATCAGATCGCCGTCAGATGAGAAATGCCTCGGAAGGCGCTCTGAGTAAGCAAAAATCGATCACCAAATTGCAGCAGGACAATCTTATCGAGCGTCACCGTGACGAGATGGCTGAGCAAAGTGACAAGTTTGAGGAAATGAGCCGTCGTAATCAGACAGAAATGAAAGAAACTCTGAATAGTCACGATGAGAAACTGAAGGGCGCTCATGAGAAGGAAATGAATGCAACGGTGAAAGACCGTGATTTGCAGCTTGCAAACAAAGACCGCGATAACAAAGAAATGCGTAAGGCTTACGAGGGAAAACTCAATGCGGAGCGCCGCCAGCGCGAATCCGAGGTTTCTCGTTGGAACCAGAAATACCGCGATACCGTTGATAACTACGAAGAGCAGAATGCCGATAATATGAAGACCCAAGGCATGGTTCTTCGTGGGGAGTTGAATGAGCTCAATCGTAAGTATAATAACGCCATTGATAAAAAATACCAGCAACTCGATGATTCGAACCAAGAGCTGCGTGATTCGGTCAATGACCGTTTGAATGGTCAAGTACGCTCAAAGCAAAGCCAAGTGGATCGTCTGAGTAGTAAATTGAATCATGAAATGATTAACAACGAGCGTTTGCGAAATATTGAGCGTCGTGATCTTGAGAATAGATTTGCCGAGCAAACAAAGATACTAGAGAACCAAAAAGAAGGTGCTCTGGAAAATATGAAGGATGTTAATAAAAAACGTATCGGTCAAATGGTGGATCAGACCAGTAAAACTTTGCGCGAATCGAATCGTGAACATCGTGGTGAAATGGATATGCTCACCCAGAGAAATCGTCAGGATCGCGAATTTCTTATGCAGCAGCACAAAGACAGTGTGAACCTGATCACTGACAATGCAGAGGATCGTGTAAAGAAAATCACGAAAGTGGCAAGAGACAATCAAGAGGCCTATAGCAACTATTTCGATAACTCTCTGGATCAGATGAAGGATAATTTTGCAGGCCGTCTCGAGGGGCAAAGAGAGAAGAATACCGATGACATGGTTCGCTTAAATAAAGCCATGGGTGATCGCTTCCGTGGAATGGAGAGAGGTTTTAACCAGAAAATGGAAACCCTGACTTCGAACTATGAGAATAAAATCAACCAGATGAAAGAAAACCATGAGAAAGAACTCAAACGTATTGAGAACTACTATGCTCAGCGTTTAGACAATAAAGAAAAAGAACAGAAGCAATCTGTGAGCTCTATCGAGATGAAGTATGAAGCAAAATTGGCGCAAAACAATGAAGCTCACCAGGAACAACTCGATAGAATGAATAGACGCCATCAGGAAGATATGCAAAACTTGTCTACGAGAATGAGTAACTACAGCAAGAAGGCATAAGTTTCATGTTAGCAGATCGCAGAGCCAAGATCGTCGCAACTATCGGCCCATCCACTCGTGATGAGGCTTCCCTTGAAAAAGCAATCAAAGCCGGGCTCAATGTTGCCCGGCTTAATTTTAGCCATGGCAATCATGAGGATCACCTGAAAGTGATCCACACTGTTCGCAAACTTTCCCGCGAACTCCGTGCGCCCGTAACAATTCTTCAAGACTTGCAAGGTCCAAAAATTCGGGTCGGTAAGTTTGAGAAGGGCTCTATTCCTCTTAAAAAGGGCGATAAGCTTGTAGTTACGACAGATAATGTTGTGGGGCGTGAGGGACTTATTCCAAGTGATTTTAAAGAGCTCCCTCAGTCTGTACAGCCAGGCACGAAAATTCTTTTGGATGACGGATTGCTTGAGTTGAAGGTTTTGCAAGTCCGCGGCAATGAAGTGGATGTGGAAGTGGTCTTTGGCGGTATTTTGAAAGACCGCAAAGGGATGAATCTTCCGGGGGCGAACCTTCCGGTGGATTGCATGACGACAAAAGATTTGGAAGATCTCGAGTTCGGTCTTGCGAACGGTGTTGACTACGTTGCTTTGAGTTTTGTTCGTCATCCGCGTGATATTCGCAAGCTGCGTGAAATTATTGAAAGTAAGAAATCTCCGGCAAGAATTTGCGCGAAGATTGAAATGGTTGAAGCCCTCGATAATCTTGAAGAGATTGCTCGTCTCAGTGATGCGATTATGGTTGCGCGTGGAGATTTGGCTGTTGAAGTTGGTCAAACCCTGTTGCCGGGTATTCAAAAGAAGATCATTACTCTTTGTAATCAGCTCAGAAAGCCTGTTATTACGGCGACTCAAATGCTCGATAGCATGGTTGAAAATCCTCGTCCGACGAGAGCTGAGATCACAGACGTTGCGAATGCTGTCCTTGATGGCTCGGACGCTTTGATGCTTTCTGCAGAGTCGGCAAGTGGTAAGCATCCTTTCCTTGCGATCCGCACTATGCATGACATTATCGTTGAGGTCGAGCGGACCGAAGAGAAGTACTATAAGATCTCTCTTGAAAACGAATTCTTAAGTCCTCCGGCGGCGATCGCAGCGAGCGCGAGTTTGTCTGCGTTGAAGCTGAATGCGCAAGCGATTGTGTGTCTGACAACGACAGGGAAGACGGCAAATATTATTGCCAGCTATCGCCCTAAGGCACGCATTATCGCAGTCACAGACCGTATGGATGTGTTGAATACTCTGGAGCTGACTTGGGGTATTCAAACGCTGACGTTGAAGCCTTACAAGACAATGGAAGACATCCTTGATCAGGTGGATAACCTTCTTGTCAGAAATGGTTTGGCGAAGACAGGAGATCGCGTGATCTTTACTCTCGGTCAGCCGATTTCAGACGGCGCAAAGACGAATGCGCTCTTCTTGCATATCGTGGGCGCTGAAAACCAAGTGCGCGCGAAGGATGACGAGCTTCCGCTGCGATGTCAGGCAGATCCTAATATTCAATAAAAAAAGCCACCGCAAGGTGGCTTTTTTGTTTCTGTCAGGTCAGGTGCTAAATCCTAGCGAAGATGTTTTTTCAGATTATTAATGAGGCCCCAGTTTTTCACCATTTTTGAAACTTCCGCCGGGTTCACGCTAATAAAAATGCCGGACTCTTCCATGATTTTTTCTGATACGAGTTTCTTTTCGATGGCCGGATTGAGTTCTTCAACACGGATCAAGCGGCCAAGATCCTTCATGGATTCATTTTGAATATCGTTTACATTCACTTTGTGAAAGCCTTTGGCATCCGGCTGAACTTTTGCGGCAAAGTGAAGGATGCCATCCATGATTTTGCACTCGTCATCTCTGAGGGAAATCTTCTCTTTGTCAGAGCTAAAGAGCCATTCTGTGTACCAGTCAACGAACTCAAACAAGTAATCCGGCTGAAGATTGATCATCTTCTGGCGGCCTTCGCCGAGATCTTCAATCGTCATATAGCCGAGAGTTTTCAAAGCCGCTGTCATGCTGTTCATTTTGTTCGTAGCTTCTTGGAAAACCTGAATCGTATATCGGCGCAACACACCCGCTGGAACCGAAACGCCGCCTTCTTCGGGTTTGCCATATTTGTGTCCAACAAGATTGATCAGAGACAAAAGCTTCGTCACTGTGTGAGGCGGGAAGCGGTCTTCTTCTTGGCCCGCGGGGTTCTCAAGCATTTTGATTTTCTTATTGGCCTCGCGCAGGTTTTCGTTCATGGTTCTCATGATCGCTTTGACCCAAACTGGCAGTGAATCCATTTGGGAGTTGAGGCCTTCGTAAGGAAGAGAAATAACTTCAGAGTCCTTCATCGCTTTGACATTCGCGCTGCGAGGTTTTTTGTCAAAGATCGCCATTTCTCCAACCATGGAGCCCGGGCCGATTTCGGCAAGAACGACTTCAGAGGTTCCCTTGGTTTTTGTGACGGCTAACATCCCGGATTTTACGATATACATCGCATCCGGCGCATCTCCTTCGCGGAATAAGTAAGTATCTTTTGCGACTTTTTTGCCGTCAGCCACGATCTTCCCCTCGCTAAAACTCTTTCCATAAGTATGACTTTAATCAGAGCGGGCGGCAAATAGACCTCGACCGAGGGCGAGCTGTTTCGAACGCTAACGAAAGCAAGAGCAACAGTAAAATACTCTTGTGCTTAATTTTGCAATACTCCGTCATAGACCGCGCAACAACCTTTACTATGTTGAGTTGCGGAGGCTTCCCATGAAAACATTTATGGCTATTTCGTTACTCTCGATCCTAGGTCTTTGGAGTTTTGTTGCCGGGGCAGAACAGCATCCGATGGTAGCTCCTGCGGCAGGGGTTGCAATTGTTGCCGACAATGCCGGCCAGTGTCCTTATGGCTATAAAGAGGTGCCGACTTATAAGTGGAGTAAGTCAGAGCATCGCTGGGTGTACGTCGGTTACACTTGCTATCCATCGGGCGGTTACTAGACCGCTGGCATCCTTGTTGCTTCATTGGTCCTTGTCTTTAAAAAGGGGGACACAATGAAACCACTTCTAATGATCGCTCTCATTTTATCAGCGACGACTGCTTTTGCGGATTCTTTTAAATTAACTCGCGACGGCCAGGAGTATCTTTGTACGGCGACGGCGCCGACAACACCTGGAGGTGCTGTCGATTGCGTGAATAAGGCTTATTCGGGCCCATTTAGTAGGGATGAGTCCATGAGACTTTGCTCAGGGGCGAGATCAACAGCTCCTGCAGAGTGTGCCATGAAAGCCTACGCAGGTCCTCTTTCTAAAGAAGAGTCTATTAATCTTTGCATTCATGCTCGCTCAACCGGTCCTGTGGACTGTGTTTCAAAAGCTTATGCCGGTCCATTTTCAAAGGCGGAGTCCTTGGATCTTTGCAGTGGCGATACAAGCGTTGCAACGGCGGATTGCGCGATTAAAGCCTATGCAGGTCCCTACTCAAAAGCCGAATCGATTCGCCTCTGTAAAGGCGAACCTCAGTTGATGATGCGTTCTCTGAAACTCATGGAAAAATCTCAAGAGATCCAGCAAAAAGTGATGCAGATGAAAGTCACTTATCCGGTATTGCGGCAGTAGTTTTGGTTAAATTTCTGCAAGGGTCTTATTCAACTTTTCGGTGATTATCGCTTCCAGGCTGGAAATGTTCCCAGGTGATGTAGACAATAAAAAAACCCGCTTTATCAGCGGGTTTGAAATTCCTACTTTGTAAATTCAGAATTAGAACTTCATCGGTTTGCAGTCCGGAGCGACTGTCATCTTGCCTTCAGTGGCAGCGACAACTTTCTCTGGAGTCAAATCCGGTGCGTACTCACGAAGAACGAAACCGTTCGGAGTGACATCAATCACGCCGAAATCAGAAACGATTTTCTTAATACAGTTCACACCCGTCAGAGGTAATGTGCACTTCGTGCGAAGTTTTGAATTACCTTCTTTGTCCGTGTGTTGCATTGCCACAATCACGTTTTTAGCACCGGCGACGAGATCCATCGCGCCGCCCATGCCTTTGATCATTTTACCTGGAACCATCCAGTTGGCGATGCTGCCGTTTTGATCCACTTCCATCGCCCCCAAAACAGTGAGATCGACATGGCCTCCGCGAATCATCGCAAAGCTATCCGCAGAACTAAAGAAGCTTGCGCCCTTCAGTGCTGTCACAGTTTGTTTGCCGGCGTTGATAAGATCTGGATCGATGTCTTTCTCGAGCGGGAAGGGACCCATGCCGAGAAGACCGTTTTCGCTCTGTAACATAACGGATTTTGTTGGCGGAATAAAGTTCGCTACCAATGTCGGGATGCCGATACCCAAATTGACGGTATAGCCGTCTTCAACTTCTTGTGCGATTCGCTGAGCGATTTGATCACGATTTAAAGGCATGACTTAACCCTTTCTCACAGTCTTTTGTTCTATGCGTTTTTCATAACCTTTTCCTTGGAAAATGCGCTGAACGTAAACGCCTGGAGTGTGAACTTGATCTGGATCGAGTTCACCCACTTCAACAAGTTCTTCAACTTCAGCGACTGTGATTTTGCCTGCGGTCGCCGCCATCGGGTTAAAGTTACGAGCGGTTTTTCTGAAAACTAAGTTTCCGAATTTATCACCCTTCCAGGCTTTGACTAGAGCAAAGTCGCCCACGATTCCGCGCTCAAGCACATAATCGCGGCCATCAAAGTTTTTAATCTCTTTGCCTTCAGCAACCAAAGTGCCCACTCCCGTTGGAGTGTAGAAGCCGGCAATACCGGCGCCACCGGCGCGCATGCGCTCAGCCAGTGTGCCTTGGGGGCAGAATTCAAGTTCCAACTCGCCGTTCATGAATTGTTTTTCAAACGTCGCGTTTTCACCGACGTAAGAAGAAATCATTTTCTTGATTTGGTGAGAGTGAAGCAAGATGCCCAAACCGAAATCATCCACACCGGCGTTGTTAGAAACGCAAGTGAGGCCTTTAACTCCAAGCTCTTTTAAGGCTTGGATGCTGTTCTCAGGAATACCGCAAAGACCAAAACCCCCAACGATGAGGGTCATGCCGTCTTTGATGCCTTCAAGGGCTGACTTGGCGTCAGCGTAAACTTTACTCTTAGACATGATTTACACTTTCTCAACGATCACAGCGACTGCTTCACCGCCGCCGATGCACAAAGTAGCAAGACCGTAGCGTTTGTTTTTAGAGTGAAGAGCGTGAATCAACGTTGTCATGATACGAGCGCCGCTGGCGCCGATCGGGTGACCGATGGCAACTGCGCCACCGTAAACGTTGACCTTCTCAGCTGGGATTTCAAGTTCTTTCATTGCAACTTGCGTAACCACAGCGAATGCTTCGTTGATCTCCCAAAGATCGATGTCCGCGATTTTCAAGTTTGCATTTTGCAATGCTTTTTTGATCGCGCCGACAGGGGCTGTTGTGAAGTACTTAGGATCTTGAGCGAAAGTCGCTTGGGCAACGATTTTTGCCAAAGGTTTTGCGCCACGGGCTTTTGCTGTGCTTTCAGTCATCAAAACCATTGCGGCAGCACCGTCGTTGATTTTAGACGCGTTCGCCGCTGTGATCGTACCGTCTTTTTCAAAAGCCGGGCGAAGACCAGGGATTTTGTCGAAATTCGTGTTAAACGGTTCTTCGTCTTTATCAACAGTGACAGCACCTTTTTTAGATTCGATCGTTACTGGCGCGATTTCGTTTTTGAAAGCACCAGAGTTGATTGCCGCTTGGGCTTTTTTGTAAGAATCAATTGCAAAAGCATCTTGTTGCTCACGGGTGAAGTGATTTTCTTTTACGCAGATTTCAGCTGCAGAGCCCATATGGAAGTTGTTGTATGGATCCCAGAGACCATCTTTGATCATAGAATCAACAATCGTTGCTGGACCCATGCGGTAGCCTGCACGAGAATTTTCAAGCAAGTGCGGAGCCATCGACATGTTTTCTTGGCCGCCGGCAACCGCAATTTTTGTGTGACCGAGTTGCAAAGAGTCCGCTGCAAGCATCAGAGCTTTAAGGCCAGAGCCGCAAACTTTATTGATTGTCATGCAGGGAGTAGAATTTTTAAGACCTGCAAATAGAGCTGCTTGGCGAGCCGGAGCTTGACCAACACCTGCAGTCAGAACTTCACCCATGATGCACTCATCGATTTCGTCTGGAGAAACTTGAGCGCGGTTCAATGCTTCCTTGATGGCAGTTGCGCCCAATTTTGGGGCAGGTAGAGAGCTCAAAGCTCCTTGAAAAGAGGCCACCGGTGTACGCACGGCGCTAACAATCACAACGTTTTCCATAAATTCTCCTTTAATTGAAAGAAACTCTAGCTAGAACCCGACCAATCTTTTATATTTTCAGGAGAGAGTCAAATAGACGCTTTTAGATTAAACGGAGTGACACAATGAAGTGTAACGACACGCAATTCAGTAAACCTGCGAGATGGAATTTTTCTGCCCTAGGTTTTGCTTTATTTTCCCTGCTAGTTTTTGCTCGTGGCGAGCAAGCGCAAGCCGCCCTGGCTTTTGAAGTCGCTCCACAAGATGTTGATCGTATCATTGTTGTTGGTTTAGAGGCCCATGTTCAGTTAAACGCGCAACCGAACGCTCCGAAACTGCGTGTTTCCGGCATCGACGAAACCAGTGATCCAGGTAATTTTGCTCTCGAGAAAAAAGACCGCATCCTGTTTATCAAAATGCAGGAATACTCCGACAAAAAGGAATGGAAAGAAGCTCTGACTCGCGCGCCGAAGCGTAAGACGTTGGAGTTCACGGGGGCGTCAGTTCCAGTGGAAATTCAGCTCCGTGAAGGTCAAGTGACCAGCCAAAAGTGGACGAAAGAACTTAAAGTATCACTTGTAAAAGGACGTGTGACTGCCTCGGGTGGTTCGGCTTCTTTGACGATCCAAATTCAAAACGGGGATGCGACGGTTCAAGATCAGAGCTCGAAAGTGGCTGCGGATGTTTATAAAGGCAATCTGACTGTCCGCAACCTGCAAGGGGACCTTGAGGGCAGTGTTTACGCAGGCACGATGACGGTGGAAAAATCCAAAGGTGTTTTGACTCTGAATACGACTCAGTCCACAGCTAAAATCTTGCAAAGCTCCGGCACGTTGCAGTTTGAAAACGTGAAGGGAAGCATTGTCACTCAGCAGTTTGCCGGTCGTGTGGACGGGCAGACGGGAGAAGGGGCGGTGAGTCTCGGAATTCTTCCTGACACAGACGTCCATGTGAAGGCGACCTCTGGCCGCGTCTCTGTGCAGACGGTGGCGGGCAGTGGAGCGTTCCTAAATTTGCTCAGCACGGACGGGGAGATCACGGTCCCTGGCGAACTTAAGGTCAATCGTTCGGCGACGGAAAAGACCGTGCGCGGACGCCTCAAGGGTGGTGAACAAAAAGGCAGTATCGTAGTTCGCTCTCAAGAGGGAAATATTGTTGTTAAATAATCAGTTGACAGGGCCTTTGTAATCATTCAAGGCTCTTTTCTATGGCAAAGACAAAAAAGAAACCAGTTCCCGCAAAGAGTGCTCCTAAAAAAACAGTCGCGGCAAAAACCACCGCAAAACCAGCAGCTAAACATGCTGCGGCAAAAAAGCCCGTAGCGAAGCCTGCGGCTAAACCTGCCGCAAGTGATGCGAAGCACAAAAAGCCTGTTGCTGGCAAAGCGGCGAAAGCTCCGGAAAAACCGGCTGCTAAAAAAGCAGCGGCAGCTCCGCCAGCAAAAGCCAAGGCGGCCGCTCCGGCTCCTGTGAAGAAAGCCGCAGCAGCGACTCCTGCAAAGCCTGAAAAAAAGGCTGCAGAAAAAGAAACGAAAAAGGTCACTCCGGAACCAGCAGCAGCAAAAGCAGCGGCTCCGAAAAAGGGTGTGGCTCCGAAAAAAGCGGGGAAGCCTAAAAAAGAAGAAGCAGATGCGGACGATGATTTCGTCAGCGATGATGACTTTGCCGGCGCCGATGAAATCGGCGAATACGAAGAGGAACTCAAAGCCGTTGAAGAATTGGACGAAGAATCCGTTGACGACGAAGCTTGGGCTGCTGAGAGCAAAGATAAAGGCGACGAAGAAGTCATCCTCACGGATGCTGAAGGACGTCGTTATTGCCGTTCTCGTGATTGCGACCAAATCGGGATTGTTGATGGCTATTGCCGTTACCACTACTTGCTCTTCTGGAAGAAAATCCAAGTTCGTAAGAAAATTTTGGCCGATGGAAAACTCGAGAGATATGTTGAGGAGCTCACTGCGAGATATCCTGACAAGTTCCTTGAGATGATCCGTCGCGACCTTCGTACGGAGAAAGACTTCTTGGCAGCCATTCAAGAACTCGAAATTGACGAGAGTGCTGGTGAGAATGAGTTTGAAGAGGATACGAACGCCTACATCGAAGAAGTTCGTGGCATGGGCGAAGGTGGCTCTACCGGAGTTGACGAAGAAGAGTTCTAAAGGGCCCTTCGTTGGATTATGGAGGCAGCTCCATATTTACGAGTCAAAAGTTAATAGAATGGGACCCAAAAGGTCCCATTTTTCTTTTTTGCTTCCGCGCTTCCACACTTCCTCTTACAATTTCATGAGAGGATGTTTTTATGATCACGTATTTTGGCACCCCTCTCTTAGTCTTGAGTCTTTTTGCATCTTCAGTTTTTGGCGCTGACAAGAGCCTCTCTTGGTCTGAGCTCGTCACCAAAACCAAAGAAAACAATGAAGAGCTGCTCTCTTCGCAGAGAAGTTTGCAATCGTCTGAGTATTCTGTGAAGGGTTCTTACTATAATTACATGCCACAAGTGAGTGCTTCGGCTTCTGCAAGCCGAGGTAGCACTGCCGATGATTACGGTGTTGCACTGACAGCAACACAAAACGTATTCTCGGGATTTTCTGATGCCGGTAAAGTGGCTCAGAATAAGGCGAACTATGATCTTGCCAGAGCGTCGCTGCAGACGACCCAAGCAAAGGTCAGCTATGACCTTAAATCGGCCGTTGCCGACCTCGTCTATGCGCAAAACTATGTGAAACTCGCAAAAGGCATTATTGATCGCCGCGAACTGAATCTCAAAATGGTACAGCTTCGTTTCGACGGCGGACGGGAAAACAAAGGCTCATTGCTTCTTTCAAAAGCCTATTTGGAAGACGCGCGCTTGGATTATCTGCAAGCCACTCAGGATCTTTCCGTGGCGCAGTCTCGGATTGCGAAGATTCTCGGCGAAGAGGACATGAACAATTATATTCTTAATGGCAAGGTGCCGGTGACAGTGCCGCCTGAGACAAATCCTGATTTTCAAAAGCTTGTTTTGGACACGCCAGTGTATAAATCCGCGATGGCTCAAGAGGATATTTCAAAGGCCAGCGTGACTCAGTCAGAGGCCGGCTTTTATCCTTCTTTGAACTTGTCGGCGACGACGGGTAAGTCGGGGACAAGCTGGTATCCGGATCAAGATCGTTGGTCAGTGGGAGCGTCTATCAGTATGCCGATCTTTAACGGCGGCCGAGATTATTTTTCGACCCGGAGTTCGCTCGAGTCTTTAAAGGCCAGCACGCTGACAAGAAGTAGCACTCTCAAAGATCAGCTCGTGAAGTTGAAAGACACGTATGTGTCATATGTTCAGGCTGTGCAAAAGCTCAAAGTAGATGGAGCCTACGTTGAAGCTGCGGAAGCACGCGAAAAAATTTCGCGTCAGAAGTACAATAACGGTCTTTCTACTTTTGATGACTGGGATTTGATCGAGAGCGATCTGATTAAGCGCCAGAAGAGCTTGCTGCAGAGCGAGCGCGATCGCATAGTTTCTGAAGCCGCATGGGAGCAAGTTCAGGGTAAGGGAGTTTTGCAATGAGCACCGTGACTAATACTGCGAAAAAATCTAAAAAGAAACTCCTCTGGGGAATTTTGATTCTCGTGTTGGCTGGCGGCGGCTGGGGCTACTACGCTTACAACAAAAAGAAGAACGAAGCTGTGACTTACAAGTATTTACCGGTGAAGCGCGGCGACTTAGAAGTCACCATTCTTGCAACAGGAACCGTTCAACCGGAAAACCGTCTTGAAATTAAGGCTCCGGTTGCTGGCCGCATGGATAATATTTATGTCCGTGAAGGCGAGAAGGTTCGTAAGGGTCAGATCATTGCTTCGATGAGCTCAACAGAGCGTGCGGCGATGCTGGATGCCGCTCGTGCCAAAGGGGCTGAAGAATATAAAACTTGGTCTGAGCTTTATTTACCGACGCCGATCATGGCACCGATCTCGGGCACCATCATCCTTCGCAACGTCGAGCCCGGTCAGACATTCACAACAACGGATGCGATTTTCACGATGTCCGACCGCCTGACTGTGAAAGCGCAGGTCGATGAAACGGATATTTCAAAAGTGAAATTGAAACAAGAAGCACAAATCGTACTTGATGCTTATCCTGATAAGAAAATCAAAGCACAAGCTGATCAGATTGCGTTTGACTCAAAAACTGTGAATAGTGTGACAACTTATATCGTCGATGTGTTGCCGTCTGAAACTCCGGAATATATGCGCAGCGGGATGACGGCCAATGTAACCTTCTTTGTAGAGTCGAAGAAGAACATCCTGTTGGTTCCCAATGAAGCTCTTAAGGTCGAGCGTGGACAAACCGTGGTGATGGTGAAGAGTCCTGAGGGGCAGCCCCAAACCCGCGATGTGCAAATTGGCACCTCCGATGGAAAGCATAGCGAAGTCCTGGATGGTCTTGATGAAGGCGATGTCGCGATGGTTCCTGAGGTGAAACTCAGCCGCGAGAAAAAAGGCACTAATCCGTTTTCGCCGATGGGTGGAGCTCGTCCTCCGGGATCGCGCGGGGGTCGATAGGAAAATCGTATGATTGAAATCCGCAATGTCACTAAGTCATACCAAATGGGTGAGACCCGTGTAGACGCCTTAAAAGGCGTCAGTCTCACGATTGAAGATGGTGATTTTGTGGCGATCATGGGGCCTTCGGGTTCCGGTAAATCAACCCTCATGCATATTCTCGGTCTTTTAGACGTGCCGAGCGAAGGCAGTTATCAGCTGCATGGTCGTGAGGTTTCAAAACTCACAGAAGATGAACTGGCGATTCTTCGTCGTGATGAAATTGGTTTTATCTTTCAGCAGTTTAACTTATTGCCAAGAATGCCGGCGTGGCAAAACGTTTCGTTGCCATTATTGTATTCGGAAAAAAGTTTTAATTTTGAAAAAGCTCAGGTCTTACTTGAAAAAGTGGGCTTAGGAACTCGTAGCGATCACAAGCCGAACGAGCTTTCCGGCGGTCAACAACAGCGTGTCGCTATCGCCAGATCTCTCATTAATGCGCCCAAAATTATTTTTGCCGATGAACCGACCGGGAATCTTGATTCAAAAAGCGAAAAAGAGATCATGGAGATTTTGAAAGCACTGAACGCGCAGGGAATCACCGTGGTTGTCGTGACCCACGAAGAAGAAATCGGTGAGCAAGCAAAACGCCTCATTCGTATGCGCGATGGCGTTGTGCAATCGGATGAACGTAAAGAACCACTTCCGCAAAGCGGGCTGAAGCATGAGTCGAAACAAATTCTTTCAACGCGTCTTCGCTTAGGCGAAATTGTTGAGCATTTCCATCAAGGTTATAAAACCTTGGCCGCCAACAAAATCCGTTCAGGCTTATCCATGCTGGGGATTTTGATTGGTGTTGCAGCGGTTGTGACGATGCTGGCTCTCGGGCATGGAGCCCAGCAGGCGATTGAAAACCAACTTGCCTCAATGGGATCGAACTTGCTGATTCTCCGTGCAGGGAATGTGCGTGTCGCCGGTGTTGCGCAAGAATCGGGTGTTCGGATTCGCATCACCACTGACGACGTCGCCGCCCTTAAAAACGAAGTCTCGGGCATCAAAGATGTTGTGCCGACGGTGCAGGGGCGTGGCCAGGTTACTTACTTGAATAAAAACTGGAATACGACACTGATGGGTGTTTCAAACTCCTTTGAGCATGTGCGCTCATCGACTCCGGTGGTGGGACGTTTCTTTTCCGAGTCTGAAAATCAAAGACGTGCCCTTGTTGCCTTGATTGGGCAAACTGTCGCGCGGGAACTTTTTGGCGAAAAGTCCCCCGTGGGCGAGACGATTAAAATTAATAAAATCAATTTCAATATTATTGGTTTGCTTCCTGAAAAGGGGGCAGCAGGTCCGCAGGATCAGGATGATCGCATTGTGATTCCTGTACAGACGGCGATGTACCGTATGTTTGGCCGCGACTATGTAGACTCTGTGGATATTGAAGTGACCGGAGCAGATCAGTTGGATGAAGCTCAAGACTCGATTAAAGAAGTTCTGAATAAACGCCATCGCGTGCCGATCTCGGCTCAAGACGACGCTTTTCAAATTTTCAATATGGCGGATCTTCAGGCAGCATTGTCTGCAAGCAGTAAGACCATGGCGATGTTGCTATCTTCGATTGCGGCGATTTCACTCCTTGTCGGCGGTATCGGAATCATGAATATCATGCTTGTGTCAGTGACCGAACGGACCCGGGAAATCGGCCTGCGTAAAGCGATTGGCGGGCGCAAGATTGATATTCTGATGCAATTCCTGGCGGAATCAGTGGTTGTCAGCGCCATTGGCGGTGGCATCGGGATTTTGCTTGCATGGGGAGTCACTGTTGCGCTGACTCACACGATTGGCTGGACGATGAGCATTTCTCTTGATTCCATCCTTCTTTCATTCTTTTTCTCTGCATTCATTGGCATTGTCTTCGGTCTGTATCCAGCGAAGAAAGCCTCTGAGTTGCATCCTATCGAAGCTCTTCGCTACGAATAGTCTCGGTCTCACTCTGAGACGATCCACAAACAGTACATATTGGCACGACTGTTAGCGATAAACGGCACTGTCTCACTCTGGAGCGTGCCAGATGTTACCTATTCGTTACGACTGTGCCAAGGGCGGCGTGGTTCTTGTAATAACTCAAAGTATAGAGATTTTAAAATTAACAAAGAGGTTAATATGAAGAACAAAATATTCACACTTATGCTGATCGTATGCTCTTCGTTATTCTTAGTGAACTGTGCGAAAAACAATAGCAGTGGAACGAACAACAACGGAGTCACTGCCTACGGAACTTGTTCAACGGCAGGTTACGTATATACGTCTCAAGGTTGTTTGCCGCAGGGGTCGTGCCCGGTCAATTATGGCTATATTAATGGTCAATGTCTTCCGGCAACAACAACAACTGGAGTTTACGGCAGCTCTTGCCAAGCTGGTTATGTCATGACTCAATACGGTTGTGGTCAGCAAACGACGATGTGTGGTGCTAACTATATGTCTTACGGCTATGTAAATGGCCAGTGCTACCCAGTTACATACACAGGCACAACAGGTCAGACTTGCCAAGCAGGTTATGTAGGAACAGTGATGGGTTGTTTGCCACAGGGTTCTTGCCCATCTGGCTACGGTTACTACTACGGTACATACAACGGTCAAACGGGCGGTTGGTGTTACCAACGTACTTACTAAGAGTGAAGTACGAACGGTCACGGGATGTGACTGATTAAGAGGAAATTAAAAAGGCCCAGCTTTATCAGCTGGGCCTTTCGTTTTTATTGAACGCCTTGGGATTCTGGAGGTCGGGGAGGACGGCCGCCGAAATCTTGGGGAGGGGTGAGCCCTTTGGATTTCAAGCACGCGTCCAATTTGCTTTTCATAGTCTCGTCAGGCCGTTGTGGTTTTTGGCCTGCTTCGGGTTTGGGTAAACCGACCTGATCGGCACACTCCTTAAATATCTTGCGTCGTTCCTCTTGGGTTGTTTCTGCATGTGCTGACAAAGCCGAGGCTTGAATGAACACGAGCAGGATCAGAGACATTGTGAGTTTCATGGAATTCTCCTTCGTAAGGTTGCATTGGTTACGCTTCCTTATTTTAGGAAAACTCTATGGAGTTACGATGGACGGCGTCCCACTTCGGGACGCGCTCTAGTTTTATGGTGTTCCCGCCGTGAAACTTTCAAGCACGGAATCCACAGTCACTCCATCAGTGCGGTTCAAGAGCCACTTCGAATATCCGAATGGGACTTTCGAAACCCAGACAGTCCCGGAGCCCTGACTATTGGTGATGGGAACAGCACAAGCGGGGAAGGTGCCTGCGGGCGCATTCACAGTTTCAGATTTCCCGCCGCGGGCGGCGCAGTTGGCGATGACGCTGTCGATGGTGGCATCATCGAGGAGGTCCGAGGTTGCGACGGTGTCTGTTTGAGTTTGTTTTTGGCCGTTGAAGTCGGTGGTGGATGTTTGAACCCAAGAGTCGGTACTCTTGTCGTAGCTAGTAAGTTCGAAGATCACTTTGCCATTGAGGGACTGATTACCTTTAGATAGTTTGACACTGAAGACCGATCGATCTCCGAGAGCGGGTGTGGCTTCTGCAAAGACCGCTGCGAGCGTCACCGACAAAATAACAAGACAACTTTTGGCTAGAAAGTTCATACATCCCTCCATTTTGGATATGAAACAAAATTCTTTGGGAGATCGCAGATCGGGTCAATTCGCTTTCGGTGCCGAGAGTTGGAAGATTTAGTCGCACGAAGTGCGGAGGATGCCGATGAAGTTATCTGGGAGCTTGTCGAAGATTTAGGATCCACTCATTAAACTTCGCAAGATATTCTTCTCTCGCGCGCTCACCTTTGGCGGCTTGGATGCGATTCGCTTTGAAGTAGCCACGGAGCTGGAGTTCTTCGAGTTTCGTCTGAATTACGCGGGTGAAGGCGAGACCTTGCCAGAACTTACCGGCAGCATGCCCACGTCGGGCGTTGGTGATCTTTCTTGCGATGAGTGCTGTTACGGATCTTAGGAAGTTCTGAAAGCCCTCGCGGTATTTAAATTTAAGCTTGATGTGAAGGTGATTCCCGACGTTGATGACTTCTGCGATCTGTACGCCCCATTTTTTTGATTTGGATTTGAGGATTTCGCGGATGATTTGTTGGTTTTTGGGAGTGAGGAAGCTCCATGGGCCTTTTGCTTTAGAAGATTTTAGGGTGAGATGGATCCATTTCTTTTCTGAAAGTGGACGGTATTCTTTACGGCGACCTTTTGATTCTATTCCCCCATGAGTGGTTCTTCCGTACTTACGTTTTGTAGCACCAGAGTCATGATAATCAAAAAGTGGGGAAGTGGATTTCTTCATTCTTGGGCAATATAATAATTTGTTGATATGAGGTCAATGGATTTAGTGCTAAGTAAATGATTTATAAGAAGATTTAAGATTTCTGCCTCTCTCTCTTCTTTCTTCTCTCTACATAACTATTTGAATTCATAAACTCTTTAAGAGACCTGGTGAGAGTTTCAGTTTTTCCGTGATGTGCGATGAGAATTACGCGCTCGCCCAGTCGCTTACTTCGCGTGGGCCATCCGTCCGTGAGAACGGGGCTGTCCGACCATCGTGGTCGGCCAGGCGAGGTATGTGGGGGGCGATTTAGACATTTTTTGGAGGGGAGAGAATCAGGTTATTGAAAAGGTACCAGGTCGCTTTTCCGGATCAGATCTTATTGGTTTGATGTGAGGTTGGGTAGGAATTATACTGATGGCCTAGGTGGAGGAGTCCTGTTTTGTGTTGGTGGCTGGGGCATGGTATACCAATAGGAGAGGTGTCTATGTCGATTCAGACTGAGAAGGATTTTGAAGCTTTGAAAATTGTTGGCCGTGTTGTGGCGAACTGTCTTCAGTATATGGGTTCTAAGCTTGAGCCCGGCATCACGACGCGTGAACTTGATGAACTCGGTGCTGCCTTTCTTGAACTTCATGGCGCGCGTTCGGCTCCTCAATTGGTTTATAACTTTCCCGGTGCTACTTGCATCAGTGTGAATGAAGAAGCGGCTCACGGTATTCCTGGCGATCGCGTGATTCAAGCTGGTGATCTTGTGAATATCGATGTGTCTGCGGAGCTTGGTGGATACTTTGCTGATACTGGTGGTTCTTTTGTCGTCCCGCCTGAGACTCAGTTGCAGAAGAACCTATGTGCCGCTACTAAGCGTGCGCTTCAAAATGCGATGAATGTTGCTAAAGCGGGTGCGCGTATTAATCAGATCGGTCGCGCGATCGAGACTGAGGCTCAACGTAGCGGCTTTTCGATTATTGAGAATCTTGGTAGTCATGGTGTTGGTCGTGGTCTACATGAAGAGCCCGAATTTATTGCTGGCTATTATGATTCACGCGATAAACGTCTTCTTCAAGAGAATCAAGTCATCACGATTGAGCCGTTTCTTTCAACGGGTGCTTCCGAAGTCATCGATAAAGGTGATGGCTGGACTCTTGTTACAGATAAGAAATTTATGTCTGCTCAGTACGAACACACGATGGTGATCACCAAATCAAAACCGATTATTCTGACTTTGCCCGCTTAAATAGCTGGGATTGAGAAAGCGTATTTAAATGCGCTTTTCGAAAATCTTCTCAAAAATCCAAGAGTCGTAGGTTTTGCCTTCGAAGTGGGTTTCGCCGATGATCTTGTAGCCGCGGCGCTGGTAGCGCTCCACGAGATGCGTGGCAGGCTTTGCAGTGTCGAGCTGGATCGACTCGTAACCCTCAGCGGCGGCGATGTCTTCTGCGTAGTTCATCAAAAGATGACCCAGGCCTGTGCCCTTTAAATCTGGGCGTACTGCGAATTTTCCTAAGTAGAAAGATCTAAGGCCGCTGAACCAGTTTTCGTCGCGGCCGTTGATGGTGCCGATGAGATCGTCACCTTGAAGTAAAACGAATACACGGTAATTTAGAATTTGCTCGAGAGTGTCTGCTTCGTCTTGGTAAGTGGCGGTGTAGTTCAGTCCTAGATCCGCGAGCTCTTTGTAAGCGGCGTTGAGTAACAGGCGCAGCTTCGGAGCGTCGCTCGGGACTGCAGACCTCAAATGATATCTGTGAGCCCCGTGCCGAATCTCCATTAGTGCATGTCGCCTTTTTTCTTTTTGCCGCCGCCGAACATGCGAGGGCCTGAATCGTCCTCATCCTCTTCGTCGTCTTCCTCAGTTTCATCTTCTGGGAAGTCTTCTTCGTCTTGATCGTGCGAAAGAGTTTCGTCGACTTCAGAGCGATCGAGAGCGTCTTCGTTCTCTTGCTCTTCGAGCACGAGAGAATCGTCGTCTTCACCAAGAAGTGCATTTGCTTGAGCTTCGAGGTCGGTGTTTTCGGTGGTGAATTGCAGGTAAACTTTCACGCCGTTAAACGGGAATTCCTGCCACGTGCGCGGGAACTCAGACTCGCCGTCGGATTCAAAGTAGTCCATCATCATCGAAGCCGTGGCATCGATGCAGTTATGGATGCGGTCGACAGCGTCCTTTTTTTGAGGATCGTAATCCATCGATGCTTCAAAGTTGGCTTGGCTAATACGGCCTGGTTGCGCAAGGCCGACGCGGAGCATTACTTCAGCCGGGTAAATGCGGCCTTCAATCACAAGCTTGTTGGAACCTAGCAGATCAGAAAAATTTTCTTGGAAAACGGACTCGATTTGCTCGGTGTATTCCTTAGGAAATGCCGTCCATTTTTTTGAGGTTTTAAGACGTGGTTGCATTGCTTTTCTCCTGGCGATCCTCTATAACTCAAAAGCTTTTGTGACACAATGTGAAATTGGACCCGAGTAAAGGACCCTCCGAATGGAACATACTTCAACACAAGCAACAGGCGCTGACACAGGCGTTGTTGCGAATTCTATTTCTCAAGACCAAAACCAGGATATCGGCCAGGGGCGCGGAGTCTACATCTCCACTTATGGCTGCCAGATGAACGTGAACGACACTGAGCGTATGTACAGCTTGCTCGAGATGTCGAACTTCACGCCGGTTGAAAAGCCGGAAGATGCCTCGGTCATCATCATCAACGCTTGCAGTATCCGTGAAAAGCCAGTGCACAAGGTTTATTCTGAAGTCGGTACTTACCGCAAAATGAAAGAGAAAAACCCTGATCTTCGTATCGGCGTTGGCGGTTGCGTAGGTCAGCAAGAAAAAGAAAATCTTATCAAAAAACAGCCGATGATTGATTTCGTTTTCGGCACGGACACCATCGACAATTTGCCAAACCTCGTGGCGCAAGTTTACGAGCAGGAAAAGCCTCGCGTGGTGAACGCGAAAGTGGAGCACAGAGCTCCTTATCACGTTGAGACTCTGGTCCGAAATCCGGGCGTTTCGACCTTCGTGAATATCGCAAAAGGTTGCGATAACTTCTGCAGCTTCTGTATCGTTCCGTTTACTCGCGGCCGCGAGAAGAGTCGCCCATTGCAACACGTGCTTGCGGATATCCGCGGCCTGGTAAAGCGGGGAGTGAAAGAGGTAACGCTTTTGGGGCAAAACGTGAACTCGTATCACAGTGACTGTGGTGCGGATTTCGCAGACTTGCTTGAGAAAGTGGCTAAAGAAACAGATATCGAGCGCGTTCGTTATACGACATCGCATCCGAAGGATTTCAATCAGAAACTCGTCGATGTGATGTACGCGAATCAGCCGAAAGTTTGCGAATACATTCACCTGCCGTTTCAGAGCGGAAATAGCCGCATTCTTGAGCGCATGAACCGTGGTTACACGCGTGAGGAGTATCTTGAAAAAATCAAGATGATCAAGAAAGCCATTCCAAATGTCGTGCTATCTACTGATATTATCGTGGGCTTCCCAGGGGAAACTGAGGAGGACTTCCAGGATACGATCAGTATGGTTCAGGAAGTTGGTTTTGAAACTATTTTTGCCTTCAAATATTCGCCGCGTCCATTTACGAAGGCCGCGAAGTTTGAAGATCAGGTCCCAGAGGACGTTAAAACCGAGCGCTTGAACCGTTTATTTGATGCTCACGATAAAATGGCGTTTGACCTTGCCAAACGTTACGACGGACTCACATTACAGGTATTGGTCGAGAAAGCAGAGTCGACTGAAGGCAAAGTCTCAGGCCGTTCACCGGAAAACAAACTGGTGCACTTCTTGGGATCCGCGGATCTGATCGGTAAAACAGTGCCTGTGAAGATCACGAAAGCCTACCCAGCGGTTCTGCGTGGGGAACTCGTAGAGGTTCTT
Organism: Bdellovibrionales bacterium; assembly: GCA_018266295.1. NCBI lineage: Bacteria > Pseudomonadati > Bdellovibrionota > Bdellovibrionia > Bdellovibrionales > Bdellovibrionales bacterium. The sequence continues at coordinate 65,222 of JAFEAQ010000015.1, forward strand.
CCTAACTAAAGGAGACGGTGAAGTTGATGAAGCAAACGCAATTGCTCAATGCAGAAAAAGCGGACTCTCAGATTGTTTTTTCAAACTCTATGGAAGAGGAGAAAAACTTTAAGGAAAAAGATCTCGTGCGCCTGAAACCATTTGGTCTTTCAGTCAGTACGGATTTCGCTCGCCCTTTCTTGCTCCTCAAAGATGAGGAACATAAATACACTTTGCCGGTGGCGGTGAATCCGCTCGAGGCCGGTGTAGCGCTCAGCCAAGCCAACAAGGCAGTTGCGCCGACAACTCCGCACAGATTTACGGAGCTATTGTTAGAGACTTTGCATATCGAGATCGAAAGATGTGTGTTTGTTGAGTTGAAAGGGCACTTTCAATTCGTTCGCCTATTTTTGAAAAACCATCCAACTCAGGATTCAATTAAGATCCGCGCGGATGAAGTCATGTCGCTTTGTTTGCACTTGGATATTCCGATTTATGCTTCAAAAGAGTATATCGCAAAGAGCCGGGTGATGAATGCGGAGATGGACGGGGTGAGTGCCAATATCCAAGCTCATCCGAGCATTATTCAGAAAAATCATCCTTACATTATGTAAGAAACGAAAACCGGAAGTGGAAACGACCGGTTTTTTTTTATTATAAAATAAATGTATCATAATACTTTTCCGGTTTTCGAGGTTGCCATGAAAAATTCTATCTCTGTCCGAGGGTTTACGCCAGAAGTTGCAAGTGATGTGTTCGTCGCTGACAACGCACGAATCATTGGTGATGTGAAGATTGGGAGGGGCTCTTCGATTTGGTACAACGTGACAATTCGTGGGGATGTGATGCCAATTCGAATTGGCAATGAAGCCAACGTTCAAGACGGGTCGGTTCTGCATGGCACTTACGGAAAATACGGCTGTACCATTCACGATCGCGTTACGATCGGTCATCAAGTGACTCTTCATGGGTGCACCATCGGCCGGGAATCGCTGATTGGGATGGGAAGTATCGTGATGGATGGAGCTGTGGTGGGCGAGCAGTGCATCGTGGGGGCGGGCTCCCTGGTCACGGAAGGGGCGAACTTTCCACCGCGCAGTCTGATTATCGGGCGCCCTGCGAAAGTAAAGCGCGAACTCACGGCGGAAGAGATCAAGGCGCTCAGTCTTTCGGCAGACAATTACCTGCTTTATAAGACTTGGTACGAGAAAGAAAATCTTTAAAGAAAAGCGTTGCTGTCTTTTCATCGTCCGTGACAGAATAGGCCATCCCAAAATTCAATATCCAACAGCGGAGGCCTCTCATGGATCAAACTATTCCATACGCACTGACCTACGATGATATTCTGTTGATTCCTCAGTACTCTGAAATTATTCCGTCTGAAGTGACACCGCGAGCTCTGTTTGCGCGTGATGTTTACCTCAATACGCCGATCATTTCTGCAGCGATGGACACAGTGACTGAGAATCGTGTGGCTCGAATCATGGCTCAGATGGGTGGTCTCGGGATCATCCACAAGAACATGGATATCGAGAGACAAGCGCTTGAAGTGGAAAAAGTAAAAAAATACGAAAGCGGTATGATCCAAGATCCCATCACTCTCGGGCCGGATCAAATGGTGCAAGAAGCTCTCGACATTATGGCGAAGTACTCTATTAGCGGGGTGCCAATCACGGTGAACAAAGTTCTCGTCGGGATTCTTACCAATCGCGATTTGCGCTTTGAAACCAACGTCAATCAGCCGATTAAAAATCTGATGACCCACAAGGATAAGCTCGTAACGGCAGAAGTCGGCACGACGCTGGAGCAGGCGAAGAAGATCCTACAAAAACACCGTATCGAAAAACTTCCCGTTGTAGATAAAGATTTTAAGCTCAAAGGGCTCATTACTATTAAAGATATCGAAAAGGCCCAGGCGTATCCGCAAGCAACAAAAGATAGTCACGGACGTCTTTTGGCGGGCGCTGCAGTTGGAGTGAGTGCCGATTCTAAGGATCGTGTGGATGCCTTGGTGGCGGCGAAAGTTGACGTACTTTGTGTTGATACGGCCCATGGGCATTCTCGCAACGTGATCGAAATGGTGAAGTACATTTCTCAGAAATACAAAGACGTGATTATCGTTTCTGGTAACGTCGTCACCGAAGAGGGGACGCTGGCTTTGATTAATGCCGGAGCCGACGTGGTGAAAATCGGAGTCGGGCCGGGCAGTATTTGTACGACACGGGTTGTGGCGGGTGTGGGGATGCCGCAGATCACGGCTGTGGTCGAGTGCGCGAAAGCAGCGACGAAGAAAAGTAAAACGATTATCGCCGACGGCGGTATTAAATTCTCAGGTGATATCACAAAGGCCCTCGCACTCGGTGCGAACTCTGTGATGATCGGCAATCTTCTTGCCGGGGCTGAAGAGTCGCCGGGCGAGACGATCTTGTATCAAGGTCGTACTTACAAAGTTTACCGCGGCATGGGAAGTCTCGGAGCGATGGCGAAAGGGTCGAAGGACCGTTATGCCCAGTACGACATCACCGATGAAGACAAGCTCGTTCCAGAGGGAATTGAAGGAAAAGTGCCTTACAAGGGTTCTGCGACAGGCATCATTCATCAGTTGGTGGGGGGTGTGAAGTCGGGGATGGGTTACTTGGGCGCTCGCAACGTTGAAGAGTTGCAGAAAAAAGCCCGCTTTGTTCAGATCAGTGCGCAGGGGCTCCGCGAGTCTCATGTGCATGATGTGAGTATTACCAAAGAAGCACCTAATTACAGACTGGAAAATTAAAATGACCGAACGTGGGTTTTTGATTTTAGATTTTGGCTCGCAATTTACTCAGTTGATTGCGCGCCGGTTGCGCGAAATTGGCTTTTACTCAGAAATCCACGCCTATAATTATCCGATTGAAAAAATCCAAAGTGCGAAGCCGTTTGGGATTATCCTGAGCGGTGGTCCAAATTCGGTTTACGAGCCACAATCTCCGCGCAGAGACGTCAAAGAGCTTCTTGAAGTGGCTCCAGTTCTGGGAATCTGCTACGGGATGCAGCTTTTGACTCACCAACTGGGCGGCGAAGTCACACGCAGTGATAAACGCGAATATGGACTAAACCGCGTTGCGTGGCGCGAGACCTTTGGGGCAATTCCCTCAGATCAACAAGTTTGGATGAGTCACGGGGATTCGGTGAAAAAGGCTCCTCCGGGTTTCCAGGTCGTCGGAGTGTCTGACTCTGGCCATCCGGCAGCGATGAAGGGGCCGCGCGCGTGGGGTCTGCAGTTTCATCCTGAAGTCAGTCACACATTTAAAGGGACTGAAATTTTGCGCGCGTTCGCGCACACTCTTTGTGGAGCCGTACCAACTTGGAATGCGCCTCATATCACGGAAGTTCTCATTAAAGACATTAAAGCACGCGTCGCTGCGGATGAGCATGTTCTTTGTGGTTTAAGTGGTGGAGTGGATTCTTCGGTTGTTGCAGCCCTTTTGACCAGAGCTCTTGGTCATGATCGCGTTCACTGCGTATTTGTCGATAATGGACTGCTTCGCAAAAATGAATTTGAAAAAGTTCTTGCGGCCTATAAAGCCATTGGTCTTAACGTGAAGGGTGTGGATGCCTCTCAAGAGTTCTTAGAAGCTTTGAAGGGAAAAACGGACCCGGAAGATAAGCGTAAAACCATTGGCCGGGTTTTTATCGAAGTTTTTGATAAATCTTATGATCATAGTATCAATATTAAATATCTCGCGCAGGGAACGCTCTATCCGGATGTGATCGAGAGCGTGTCGTCTGTTGGTGGCAGTGTCACAATCAAATCGCATCACAATGTCGGTGGATTGCCGGAAAAGATGAAGCTTAAGCTGATCGAGCCGGTGCGTGAATTATTTAAAGACGAGGTTCGCAAAATCGGCGCGGAGCTGGGGCTGCCGAAAGATATGCTGGGACGTCATCCGTTTCCGGGGCCGGGGCTTTCGATTCGCTGCCTGGGAGAAGTCACTGAAGATAAATTAAAAATCCTCAAAGAGGCTGACGATGTTTTCATTTCATTCCTTCGTGAAAAGGGGATTTATGATGAAATCTGGCAAGCCTTCTGCGTACTGCTCCCGGTGAAAACGGTGGGCGTTCAGGGCGACGGTAGAACTTACGATCACGTGCTCGCGCTGAGAGCAGTGACGTCGATGGACGGGATGACGGCAGATTGGTATCCGTTCGATTTTGCGCTGATGCGCGAGATCTCAAATCGTATCACCAACCAAGTGCGCGGAGTAAATCGCGTTGTCTATGATGTGACAAGCAAGCCACCGGGAACGATTGAGTGGGAATGAGACGTTGAGAGTGTTCATAGGAAAAACACGCACTTGATGCAGCTATGCATGTGTCTAAAATATAGACGCTCAAGATATCGCCATTTTGAGCTTAAATTCACTGGTTAAAAAATTATAAATCTCCACCGGAGGCCCTCTATTGATTGATATACTTGTCGATAAGGAACTCTGTGGGGGAGAATATGAGAATCTTCTTGTACATCATGGTGCTAGCCCTTTCTGCAGTTGCTCATGCAGAATCAGCTCTCGAGACTGACGACGGCTTTTTTAAAGACGCGCGGTCTCCGTATGAAGACGATGATTTGGATCGTGCTTATAAGAAAAACGAACTTTCGAAAACCATCGAAAGACAGCAAAAAACTGAAAATAAAGTAAAGGACGAGTTCTCGACGACGACTCCGGATATCATGCCGGCTTACGAGGCTCAGGCGATGGACAATAAAATCGTGGCTGAAAACAAACGCCGTCAACAAGCGATCTTGTCACGCATTCAATCAAGTGCCGGTTTGGTTCATAGTTGTGTCGCTAAAAATCCTCGTCAATTTCAGGGTACTCATGCCACGGTGATTTGGATGATCGGTGCTGATGGTCGCATCATGGATACTGCAATCAAGTCGACAGATATTGACGACAGTCAGATTCAAAAGTGTATTCAAGAAGTCGCCGCGAAGCTTGATTTTAGCAGGGCGCGCACGGATCTTCTTAAGAAAACTCAGGCAGAATACACTTATAAATTTAAAAAGCGCGTCCTAACGAAGACAGCTCACAAGCAAGTAAAACGTCCAGTTCGAAAAACGGCGAGTCAGTAGATCCTGCTTCCTTTGGTTCCGGATTTACCAGAAGAACGGTGTTCGCTAGCGTCCTTCGGCCCCTGTCTAAAAAATAGACGATCAAAAGCTCTAAAAACAAGCATAAACAGTTGCTTGCCGGGCACTTCTTTTGCTCCAAATGAGGAAAACTCAAGGAGCTTTTTATGCTATCGCAGATGATGGGCGCAGTCTTGATTTCTAGTCTTATGGTTCAGGCGGCTTCAGCGGCTGAGTCTTACGTCTTTAAAACCAAAGAACCACAGCAAATGGCCATCATCAATACGGGCAGCTTGTCTTTGCAAAAACGTCTTCAGATGATTGAAAGCGCGAAGCGAACGATTGAAGTAGAGTTTTTCATTTATAATATCGATGAGGCCGGTCGCTTATTCACTCAGGCTCTTGTTAAGAAAGCCCGTGAAGGCGTGCAGGTCCGCGTTTTGATCGACTACGGCTGGCCGATTGCAAAGCTCGATACTTTCTACGCAACACTGCTTGAGCAGAACGGCGTTCAAGTTCGCTATTACAATCCAAATGTTTCCTTCGAACTTCTTAAAGGTCAGTTCCGCTCCCATCGTAAAGCTCTCATCGTTGACGACAACGAGGGGATGACGGGCGGTCGAAATATCGCTGACGAATATTTCGATTTATCGCCGGAGTATAATTTCATCGACCGCGACGTTTATGTTCGTGGAAGTGTCGCGCGTGCCATGCGTGAAAGCTTTGAGCGTTTCTGGAGTTCGGAGCTCACGAAAAAGCCGGATCTCGAGAAAGCGCCGGTGGCCTCGCAATACGGCGTTGATGTTTATGGTCCTCAGGCAAATAGCCGCTATCAATCTGTGAAGGCCCGCTTTGATGCAGGCATGAAGAAAGCAAATGATTATCTCTTGCAAAACGATAAAGACCGCCAGGTTTTGGAGTCTCTCAAGGGACTCGCGGCGCTGGAAGACGGCAGTGTTCGTATGCACACTTGCAATGATACGATGTTCGCTGCGGATATTCCGGGAATTGGTTCGAAGAGCCGCGTTCTTTTTCAAGAAATTACAGCTCAATTGAATGATGTCCGTAAGAGTATTTATGTTGAATCACCCTACTTCGTGACAACGAAAAACGGTATGAGCTTCTTAAAGAACTACTTGCAAAAAGGTCTGGATATCAACGTTTACACAAACAGCTTGAATTCAACGGACGCCGTTTACACCACGGCGACTTTCTATCCACGCGTGGGAGAACTCATCCAGGACGGAATGAAGGTGTTTATTTATAAGGGAGCAAGTCTGACGGGTCAGGATTTTATCAGCCCTGAGGTTCAGCAAGCACGCTGGGGTATTCATGCGAAGTCCGCTGTTCTGGATGAAAAAACGATTATGGTTGGGACATTCAATGTCGATCCGCGCTCTCGAAATATCAATGCGGAGATGGCTGTGATTTGTCGTGACAATCCGCAACTTGCTGCTGAAGTTTTAACCAATATGAAAGAGCATCAAGCGCAGAGCGTTCAGCTCAATGGTGCTGGCAAGCCGGTGGATGGTTCCAGCGCTTTTGCGAATGTTTCAGTTCCTAAACGCATTATGTATTATCTGTCGGCTCCGCTCTCAAACGTATTTGATTTCTTGTTGTAGCCAGCTCTGCTGACGCGAGCGGCTATTTGAGTGTTTATTAGAGTGAAAATGGCCATAAAAATTGAACTTGAAGGTTGTCCAAGTTATGAATAAATCATGTCTTTTGTACACCTTCATGTTCACTCCGAGTATTCCCTTCTTGAGGCCGCGTGCCGAGTAAAATCCATTGCTAAAAAGGCGGCCGAGTATGGCATGCCAGCGGTGGCTTTGACTGACAACGGAAACATGTTTGCGGCGGCGGAATTTTATTTTGCCTGCAAAGACAATAACGTGAAACCTTTGATTGGTCTCGACGCCTACATGGCTCCGGGCTCACGCTTAGAGAAAAAACAAGACCGCGATCAGATCGCGCAGTTCCCGCGTCGTTTGGTTTTCCTGGCGCAAAACATCGAAGGTTATCGGACGCTCAATAAGCTCTCGACAATCGGTTACCAAGAGGGTTTCTATTGGAAACCTCGGATCGATTACGAAGTTCTTGAAAAACACAATAACGACATTATCTGCCTCACCGGCGGCTTGAGAGGCGAAGTCGCTGATGTGTTCCTGAACGAAGGCCCTGAGGCCGCTCTTGAGCGCGTCCGCCGCTTGCATAAGATCTTTGGTGATAGATTCTATCTCGAGATGTGTCGCACGGGTTTGCCTGAGTGGCAGAAGATCAATCCGTTCTTGCTAGAGGCCTCTAAAATCACGGGCGTGCCGGTGGTGGCGTCGAATGACGTGCATTACATGACTCCGGATGATCAGACCGCGCAAGAGGTTTTGATTTGTATCGGCACGAATAAAACTTTAGCCGACGAACACAGATTTAAACTGGGTTCGAGTGAATTCTATTTTAAAAAACCTGAACAGATGCAGAAGCTTTTCGAAGACGTGCCTGAGGCGATCTCGCGCACTCTTGAAATTGCTGAGCGCTGTGATGTGAAGTTTAAGCTCAAAGACGACGCCGGGAAGCCGATCTATCACTTGCCGACCTTCCCGACGGAAGACGGCGCCTCTCTAAAAGAAGAAATCGCACGGAAGTCATTAGCGGGCCTTGAAGAGCGCTTCGTTGAAGCTGCCGGCCGCGGCGAGGCCGTGGCTGAAGAGAAAAAACCTGAATACTATAAGCGCCTCGACTACGAACTTAGCGTTATTGATCGCATGGGTTTCAACGGTTACTTCTTGATCGTCCAAGACTTCATTAACTGGGCAAAGGATCATGATATTCCAGTGGGACCGGGTCGTGGATCCGGTGCCGGTTCCTTAGTCGCTTACAGTTTGAAAATTACGGATCTCGATCCGCTTCCAAATTTCCTTCTCTTTGAACGTTTCTTAAATCCTGAACGTATTTCCATGCCGGACTTCGATATCGACTTCTGTCAGGATCGTCGTCAGGAAGTGATTCAGTACGTCACTCAGAAATACGGACAAGAATCGGTCTCTCAGATCATCACCTACGGTAAACTCCAAGCCCGTGCCGCGATCAAAGACGTCGGTCGCGTGCTGGGTCTCACATTCCCGGAAGTTGATGCGGTTACAAAACTCATCCCGGAAAAACTCGGGATTACTTTGAAAGATGCTCTTGAGACAGAGCCGCGTATCCGCGAAATGATGGATATGAATCCAACCGTGAATACGCTGATGGACCTCGCCCAACGTGTGGAGGGGATGGTTCGTCATGCGGGGATTCACGCTGCCGGCGTTATTATCGCTGACGGGCAGCTCGTTCGCCATGCGCCCCTCTACAAGGGTGCTGATGGTGAGCAGGTTGTTCAGTACGATATGAAGCATGCTGAGAAGATCGGTCTGATTAAGTTCGACTTCTTGGGTTTGAAGACGCTGACTCACATCAATCACGCGATTAAGCTGATAGAAAAAAATCGCGGCGTAAAAGTTCTAACAAAACAAATGCCACTCAATGACAATGGCGTCTTTGAGATGATGTCACGCGGGGATACGGCGGGGATCTTCCAGTTCGAAGGTGAGGGCATCACCGATGCCACCCGTAAAATCCGTCCTTCCAGTTTCGGTGATATCACGGCGATTACGTCGCTCTATCGCCCGGGTCCGATGGCGAATATTCCTGAATTTACCGATCGTAAGCACGGGAAAGCGCCGGTGGAGTATTTGATCGAAGATACCAAAGAGGTCTTGTCTGAGACCTACGGGATCATGGTTTACCAAGAGCAGGTAATGGGGATCGCTTCTCGTATCGCCGGATACTCTCTCGGTGAAGCCGATATGCTTCGTCGTGCGATGGGTAAGAAGATCAAAGAGGAGATGGATCGTCAACGCATCCGTTTCATGGACGGGGCGAAAGCCAAAGGCTATGAAGAAAAAGCTTCGAATGATCTCTTCGACTTGATGTATAAGTTCGCGGACTACGGTTTCAATAAATCCCATGCCGCCGCGTACTCTGTGATCACCATGCAAACAGCGTGGTTAAAGTGCTACTATCCAACCGAGTTTTTTGCGGCCCTTCTCAGTACCGAATTGTCTGATACGGATAAGATCGTCAAATACTCGAAAGATGCGGCAAAGCGTGGTTTGAACGTGCGCCCGCCGCACGTGAATTTCTCTGAATACTTCTTCGGTGCCCATGGCGATGAAATTTATTTCGGTCTTGGCGCAATCAAAGGCGTTGGTGAAAATGCCGTGGTCGCGATCGTTGAAGCTCGTGATCAATTGCCGGAAAAGAAATTCACAAGCCTCGATGAGTTCTTTAATACGATTGATTTACGCCGTGTAAATAAAAAAGTTATTGAATGCTTGATCAAAGCCGGAGCCCTTGATGGCTTCGGCGGCCATCGTGCGCAGCTGATGGCGGGCTATCAAAAATATCTCGATCGCGCTGAAGGTAAACGTAAAGACCGCGAAATGGGTCAGACGTCGCTCTTTGACCTTGGTCCAAGCGACGAGAGTGAAGTGAAGCTTGAAAACACCAAACCGTGGACTCGCTCGGCGTCTTTGTCGTACGAGAAAGAGGTCTTGGGTTTCTATCTCAGTGATCATCCGCTCAAAGGCTTTGAAAACCTCGCAGAGATCTGGGTCAGCTGTAAAATTGCTGATCTCGCGCAATTTGCGAAGAGTTTGGATGCAGCTCCTCAGCAGCCGGTCCAAAAGACCAAGGAAAACCGCTGGGGCCGCGATGCCAACAAGAAAAAGGTGGTCGTAGCTGGTCTTATTTCGGATTTGCGTGAGCTGATTACGAAGAAAGGCACGCGCATGGCCTTTGCGAAGGTCGAAGATCTCTCGGGCTCTTGCGAGCTTGTGATCTTCCCGGACGCGTTTGCGCGCAATGAGACCCAGTGCCGGGATGAAAAGCCAGTTCTGATTGCTGGATCTTTAGAGGCCGATGAGGGCAGTGTTAAAATCATGGTGGATACGGTGTCTCCGATGGAAGATATCCTCAAAAAGACCAAACGCATGGTCTTGCACTTGGAGCGTGTACCAGCCACGGATTACGAGCGTCTGCAGGAGGTTCTGAAGGGACATCCGGGCGCAACGAATGTCAGTTTTGAAATTGATCTCAAGGAAGTGAATCGCAAAGTTCAATTGGAAGTCGAAGAGCAATACGCTGTCAGCATCAGCAATGAGTTCTTTGAAAGCATCCACTCGGCCTTTGGTAGAACCGACTTCATTGAGTTAAGAACATAGGGACAAGGAAAGTTATGAAGAAAGTATTGGTGCTTTTTGCGGGTCTCATGATGAGTGCGCAAATGGTTTTCGCTCAGAGTAGTGCAGATCTCATTGAAAAAAGCTACAGCGGGACATCGAATGAGAAAACCCCGCAAGCAGCTCGTCGTGACATCCAAGAGCAGGCTTCAAAGAAAATCTCTGAGGAGCTGATCAAAGAACTCATTGGTGAAGAGCGATACACTAAAAACAAAACTTTGATTCAAAATAAGATCGAAAAGATTTCAAACCGCTATATCCCGTTTGCGAAACCAAGCGAGCTTGTTCAAGACCCAACGGGGTCTTACAAAATGACGATGGCGTTAAAAGTGTCTGTGAAGGACTTAAAAACACTTTTGCAAGAATACTCGTTGCTTGCTGAAAATGACACGGTTCCGTTAGTGCTGCCGCTGATTAGCTTTACGGACAAAGTGGATTTAAAAGCATTTCGCTGGTGGAAACCGGAAGAGGGGAATAGTAAGTCGTTCTTGATTTCTCAGAACCGCCAGTTTGAAAATGCGCTTCGCTCGGCATTCCAGAAGAACAATTTCTATCTGATTAAGACTCCGGGAATCGCTCTGCAGATCCCGCGGACTTACCAAAACGAACGCTTAAGCCTTGATGATATGCAGTTCATGAGTCAGTACTTCGGTGCGCCTCTCATGATCGAAGGTCAGGTGCAGTACTCAAAAAGCCCGGATTCCTCAAATCGCTACCGCATTGAAGTGAAGCTCCTCGCTTTGCAAGTCAGCAATGGCCGTCCAATCGCCGACGTTTCAAGGAAGTTTGAAACTGAGATGGGTGTTTTCGAATCTGCGGTTGATAAGAAAGTCCGTGAAACCGTGGATGCGACGGCTCAGGATTTGGCTTCTCAGGTTTACGAAGCTTGGCAACGTGGTGCTCTTGGTACGACGATCCTTCGTCTGACGTTCCGTGGAAAGATTCCGTTTAACCAACAAGAGGCTTTCAAAGATAAACTCAAGAACCAAGTGCGCGAGATTCGCAATATTCGCGAGCGTCTTGTGACTTCGGATTCTTTGGCTTTTGAAGTCGATACGAATCTGAGTTCGAAGGATTTTGCTGCAAAATTGAATGGTCTTGAGATCGACGGTAAGCGCTGGAACTCTGTAGGTTTCAACGACGCTGAAATTAACATGCAAATGCAACGCTAGGAGATTCTTAACTATGAGACATCTTTTATTTGCTTTTGTTTTTATCTTTGCTGCCTGTCAAACCATCGACCGCACCTCGCAGGTTGCGCGTCGTGAAGTCAAAGACACTTCTTACACCGGTAAAACTGACAACGGTCAGCCGCGAAAGCGTGTGATCGTATTGCCGTTCTTGGATGCCTCGGACACGCGCCCAGAGAGTCTGCGTGAAAAAGCTCGTAAGGCCTTCATTCAAGAGATGAATAAATCCGGCGAAGTCATCGCGGTGGACAGCCGTGATGTGAAGTCTGAAGCCTTAAAGCCTGCGGAAAAAGGCGAGTACGACCTTAAAGAAATCGCAAAACAAGGCCAGGCCTTGGGTGCAAATGCCGTGCTCGAAGGTAAAATCCTCGAGATCCGCGTGTCCCGCAAAGCTGACAATGTCGGTTTGATTCGCCAAATGAAGAGCGAATTTGATGCTGTCGTCCGCGTTCGCGTCGTCAACACCCGCAGTGGCCAAGAGATCTTTAACACTGTGAAGACCGTGAATCTCGAAGAGCCCAACGTTCGCGTGGCAGAGCGAGTTGAAACGGATAAATACCTTCAGAACAACCCGGAATTGATCGAAGCGATCGTCCGGGATGCGTTCTTGGACTTCGTTCCTCAGGTGGTAGGCTCTTTGTCGAAAGTCAGCTGGGAAGGCCGTATAGCGGCCCTCAACGGCGATCGCATCTACCTCAATGTGGGACGCGTTTCCGGTATTCAGGTTGGGGATTTGCTCAAGGTTCTTGAGCAAGGCGATGACGTTTACGATCCAGAATCGGGCAGCCATATCGGTACGGTTCAGGGGCGCCTTAAAGGAACTTTGGAAGTCATTAGCTACTTCGGTAATGATGGCTCGATCGCTGTGATTCATTCGGGCTCTGGTTTTAAAGAAAACGACCGCGTCGAACTCTATTGATACGCATCGTCAACGAAGGAGGCCGTTGTGTCGACGGCCTTCCTTGGGTATAACGATATCACTTTTCTATCGTGATCTGTTGGCGCAGTTGGTAGCGCGTTTCCTTGACATGGAAAAGGTCACAGGTTCAAGTCCTGTACAGATCACCAATTTCATTTACATGTTCAGCGGTTCCTAAGTTATTTAGTAAGTGTGTTCTGCCCACTGGTCTTTTTCGCCATCGGGTCCGCCGGGTTGAAACGTTTTTGTCGTAAAAAAAGCCTGAGTTTCCTCGGGCCTTTCGGGCTACTTTGCTGTTGATTCATTCGCTATGCAATTGTAGCGAGAGCTGATGATTCTCACACTGTCTTTGACGACGAAAGCGACAGTTAGAACGCCCAGGGCGGTCTTAGAATTTTTAACGGATTCAAGTTCAAATTTAATTTGCGGGTTTTCAGAGCGAAGACTTGCTGTTGGAGCGTTATTGTATTCAATCAAGCTATCACCGTAAGAAGAAGCTAAAGGCAATTTCACAGTGCTGCTCGCAGCTTTATCACCAGTGCCTGAAGTTCCCATCATCTCGAGCTGAACTCCGTAGCCACCCACTCCTGCATCGCCGAGCTTTACAGTGAATGACGAGATACGATTCAAACCAGTTTGCGAATCATAATAGTTAATGTTTCCAGATTGAGTTGGGACACAAGAAATCGACTGCGCTGCGAAAGATGAAGAGGCCATTAAAAGTGCTAAGATAAAAATCATTTTCATTTTTTAGTCCTTTCCTTAAAGGCCCATTTATAAGTGATGGTTTTATCAATTTCTATTGAAAATAGAATTCACCATAGAGAAAGTGATTTCAATTTGTCGACTCCAAGGCGGTCGTGATTTATTCAGACATCGTCGTTGTCTTTTGTTGTCTTACGTAAAATATTTACCAGGCAATTCCGATTTTGCCGCCGATGGCGTTTTGATAAGCCTTATCCGCGCGATCCCAATTGATGTTAATCATACTGTATTCGATCGCAGCTTTAAAGCCTTTACCTGAGGTCGTAAGACCTATTGAGAAGTAATCATGCACGCCGTGATCATCGTACGGACCAAAGTTGATCGCGCTATTGGTGACAGTCGTTTTCACGTCATGGGTTTCATGAACGTAAGAGACATACGGAACAACGCCGCTGCTGGTTTTGTAGCCGATACTCGCGCCGACCTGCGTGCTTTTTACTTCAGATTTTGCCGAAGCAGTCACCGTATTGTTGGCATCGCTTTCGCTTGAAGTTTTATCTTTTGTCCCATAAGCACCTTGAATCGCAGCGACCCAGGCATCACCTTGAGCACCATGATTTAAGAATTGCCAGCGAGCTCCAAGGAGAGAACTCTCGAAGTAAAGCTCGAGACTTTTGACGACACTCAAACTCGCATCAAAGCCGACATTATTCACCATGAGCACATCGCCGGCATCGACGTCTTTGTTCACTTGAACGCTTGTGCGGAGTGGGGGATTTGAAGTGTAGTTATTCACCACGGTTACATTGGTCGTTGAAGTTCCGGCTGCGGCGACGTGGCCACTCCATGGATCGTCACCAACGATGGGGACTGCGAAGTGATTTGCGCGGAAGTTGATTGTGTGGCTGCATGCTGAGAGCATCATCAAAGCTGAAATCAAAAATATGTTTCTCATATTTTTGATCTTCTGTTGTGTCGCTAGCCAATGGCAAATGCAAAAGGGGCCCAGTCTAGGCCCCTTAAGATTACATTGTAAAAAGAAAGTCTTAACGGAGTTTATCGAGACTTTGCTGAACCCAGTCCGCAAAGAAAGGCATATACATCGCCATGCTGAGACCGTGACACGCCTGACTTTCATCTTTGTTCATCACCGTCGAATTTACCGCGATGATTTTGTACTCGCCACCGACTTGGACGTAGACAGGACCGCCAGAGTCTCCGCTGCAAACGCCGCCTCCGGTTCTTTGATCAAAGCCGATGTTTTGATCGCGGATCGCGGTTTCAGTTTTAAAACTTTTAGTAGTCTTTCTTAAATGCATGGAATCGTGAATGCTCTCACTTGTAACACCATAGCCGATCATTAAAACCTGATCGTTGCTCAGTGGAGCCTTTCCATCATAAATCGACTGCGGGAGGTAAGAGCTCGGAATCGGAGATTCGAGTTTTAACATGGCTAAGTCGAACTTGGCCTGATTGTCACCTTTGTAGTCCTTATGAATGAGGATATCGACGGAAGGAATAGAGTTCGCCATTGCAGAACAGCTGATGTCCGAATTGAAGACAACATCAACATCCCCTTTTTTAACATCTTTGAGGCAGTGGCCTGCTGTTAAGATCACGCGATCTGAAATCGGAGTGCCTGTGCAAGAAGTGACGATTTTACCGCGGTGGATGATGAGCAAAACGGCGCGTTTTGAGTCTGGATCTTGTGCAGTTACTGAGGTGCCATTCACAATACCGCTGGAGCCTGAATCACAGCTCGTAATAGCGTTGGCGATTTCAGATTCATCATTCGAAACATTTTCGCGAGAACTACAGGCAGTAAGAACTAAGGCTGTCATCCCAATGTACAGAAATAATTTCACGTTCAGATTCCTTCCCCAAACCCCTCTATCGGAGCCGATGAGACCTTGTTTGCAACCCTAGGGCCAGCATTCAAATCGGCAATAGACGAAATAGAGCCTTGACTCGGCTTTTATGGCACCTGAGGTGTGTGCAGGACTTGGGCGCTTCTGAACTAATTACTAAAGCTTCTTAGCGCCGTCTGACTTGGGTCATAAATTTTCAATCTAATAATCAAAAGGGGGAATCTATGAAATCGTTGTTGCTCGTGCTCTTGCAGAGTTTTGTTTTGACTGTGTTCATTACTCTGATGTCGCAAGCTTACATGCGCAAGACCACCACGGCGAATTGTCATGGGGGCGTGTTTAATATGAAAAAGTGCGCGAGCAGCGCAGAGGCAATGAGCGGTTCTTTGCGCTAACGGCTTTTCTAACGATCTCAAAACCCAATTCATTTCCCATCAACTCCGGATGAAATTGCAGTAATAGACCGCGGCCATTTTTAAATTCCGTGGCCTCTGTGATGCCGTCTTCGGAGCGTGCCGCAATCTCAAGCGGGCCACCTTCTTTGAAGATGACGGCTTGGTGGTGATAGCTATTCACCAAAAGCGATTCTGCGGCTGGGAGAACTGATTTTAAAATTCCATTCGTTGTTGGTGTGAGTTTCACATCATGCCAATCATCGCCGTGATGAACGCTCATACCCACCTCTGCAGGAATGTCCTGCACCATTTTGTAACCTAAGGCCACAGAGCTGAGTTGTGAACCACGACAGACACCCAGCAAAAAACCCTTCGCCGATGTAACATAATCTTTGATAAGATTGATTTCAAAGCGATCGCGAACCGTGTTGAGGTTTCGCGAATAGGCGTTCTGAGTTTTGTAGAAACGAGGGTCGACATCGTCTCCGCCAAGGGCCACCAGCATTGGAAACTTTTCTGTGATTTCGGTATTCAGCTCAGTGCTTTCTTGTTTTGTGAGCCCCAAGTTTGCAACAACCGGAAGAATAAAGGACTTCTGATTCATTTTATCGAAGTACTTTTTGAAGTTTGCTACGCGTGGAGAGTTTTGCGTATAGTCTGGAGCTCTATTCGCGATCATCATAATGCGTGTATCATAATCATTGTTGCCAATTTCTTGGAATTTGATCGTCTTCATCTCGGGAACTCGGCCTGCGAAAAGCTCTAAGAGTTCAGAGTTTTGGCTAAGAGCCTTCAAGTAGCGCTCGGAGGCTTCCTCGGGTGTTTCGCCATCACGAACAGGTAGAACCAGAGGCGCTATAGTATTGGCCGTATGCCATTCTACAAGGCGAATTTTAGCCAAAGCCGGGAGGGTCAGGAGGAGGCTTAAAACGAAAATAAAGGTCTTCTGTAATAGATGAATCATAGTGCTTTTTTACTACAAATTGGATGCCGGGTTCGGGGACCTGTGTCGGCGCACTGAAGTGTCAAATGTTTAGACAAGGCCCAAAAAGGATAGCTAGAATGGGGGCTCTTCGAAGGAGAACCTCATGCTCGATTTTTACACGGCAAAGACCCCTAATGGTTTCAAAGTTTGGATCATGCTTGAAGAATTAGGAATGAACTATGAACTTCATATGCTGGATCTTAAAACCAATCAGCAGAAAGACCCTGCATATTTGAAAATCAACCCGAATGGTAGAATTCCTGCGATTGTGGATCGTGATGGAGATTTTGGCCGCCAGATTCCAGTATGGGAATCCGGCGCGATCTTACAATACCTTGGCGAGAAAACACATCACTTCGTTGGCACTAATGAGTATGAAAAAGCGCAAGTGAACGGTTGGCTGATGTTCCAGATGTCCGCGATTGGTCCTAACTTTGGGAACTATCACTACGCAAAAAACAATAACATCCCGCAAATGATGAACCGCTTTGAGCTCGAGTCAAAACGCATTTTGAGTGTGATGAACACACAGCTTGCGCAGAACTTGTATCTTGCGGGGAACTTCTATTCGATCGCGGATATCGCTTCTTACCCTTGGATTGCAGCTTACATGAAATCAAAACCAGACTGGTTCGATGCAAACCCCCACGTCAAACGCTGGGCTGAGCTGATCGGTGCTAGACCGGCGGTTAAGAAAGTAATGGCTTAATAGTTATCGAGGAAAAAATCTAAGTTTTGGCGGCGGAGGGACTCAAACACGCCGCCTTTGCTTTTTTCGCCGTAGATTTTAGTCTTCCACGATTTGAAGTGCCCACTATGATGAAAGTCGCTGCTCGCAATCAGCGGTAGTCCTGAGGTCATCACGGCTTCGCTAATATTTTTGCGATAATTGACTTCCCAGGCGTCGATAATGTCTTTGAGCTCTTCACGGCGCGACCAGAGGTAGAATGTTTGAAATTCGAAATCACCGGTATGAAACGGGTGGGCTGCGATCGTAAAGCCGCCTTTGATCTTCGCGATCATTAAGATTTCTTCCACTGGCAGATCTGGATCGATGTATTCTTCGACTCCCAAAATGAGCACATGCGCTGAGCGGTTATTGACGAACGAGTTTTTAGTGATCTCAAAGCCGGGGATCAGCAGCATTTCATATTCACGCCAGGCGCGCTCTGCTTCGGTGCGGATTTCTTTCATATAGGTTTCAAAATTTTCTTTTGAAAGGCTATAGTTAAGGCGGTGGGTGACCCGGCCGATCAAGTTATTGCGTTCACACAGATGATCGGTGATCGCGATGGCGCCGAAGCCTCGCTGTCCGTAAAGATCAACGATCTCGGGGATCGACAGCTTCCCATCGCTATGGTGACTATGAATGTGGAGGTCACACTTAATTCCTGCTGCCATCGAGGATCTCCTTGGACCAGTGATGCCAATATTCACAGTCTTTGACTGCGTCTTTAATTTTAACCGGTTCGTGGAACTCAATTTTCGCTTCGATCTTTTTGAGACCGAAAAGACCATAGAGATGAAACGGAAAAAAATCCTGATCTATATAGGCAACTGCTCTGAGTGGAAAATAAGAAAGTCTGAAAGGTTGCACGTAGATGTCGTTATCTTGGGCGATTTCAAATCCGCCACGGCGCCAAGAGGTTTTCTCGGAAATACAAGTTGTGCCCGAAGGAAAAATCGCCACACGTTTGCCGTCGTTAAGAGCTGCATGAATAGCTTTTCTTGCAGACTTTCTGGAATCGCCGTCTTCGCGCTTGACGAAAACGGTTTCAATTTTCTTAGCACCCTCTCCGAAGATAGGCCAGCTGCTAATCTCGTGCTTTGCAACGAAAGAGATCTTATTCACTGTCGCCATGAGCAGGGGAATATCAAGGTAACTAATATGATTTCCCATATAGAGCATGGATTTCTCATTCGATATTTCGCCTTTGACTTCAAGCTCGACTCCTAAGCGAGCCAGTGTGCTTTGTGCCCATTCGATTTTTAATTGGTCGACACTGATTTCGGGGTGATTGGATTTCTGCAGATACCGATATGTTTCTGTAAAGATGCCTAAGGAGTTCGTTAAAGGAGAGAGTACTTTCATGAATTCACTCTAAGATAAAACCCACCGCATGAATTGTTTTGATTCCGTCAAGATCGGCGTCCTAACAGAACCATAACACGACAACCGCATTTTTTGCTTTCAACCTAAATGCAATGAAGGAAATGAATTTTTTAGGTCTAGGCTTTGAAGTCGGCCAAGAAAAAACCGGCGTCGCTAGATCTCACCATTACTTCCGCAGATATTTTCCATTCTTAAGCAGACATGGAATTCGCGTCGCTGACCAAGGCGAAGTCTGCACGACTCAAGAAGGCAGTCAAAAAATCTATTCAACTTCTAATATTCCTTCGATCGACTGGCGCCCGTATATCGAAGCCTATCACAAAATCAAAAATCTCTATAAAAGTTCACGCATGCTTTTAAATTGGGGCGGGGATCATAGTGTCGCTCTTTCCACAGTTGGAGCTTTCTGTTCGCAGTATCCCGAGGGATGTGTGGTATGGATAGATGCTCATACAGATATTAATCTGCCGGAGCATTCACTCAGCGGTAATTTGCACGGCATGCCACTTTCGATTTTACTGAATGTCCAAGATATCGGAAAAGCACATTTCCCTTGGCTTACGCAAAGACTTTCGCCTGAGAAGCTCATTTACGTCGGAGTTCGCGACTTAGATCCTTTTGAAAAACAAATCGTGCGTGAACTCGGTATTAAAGCTTACACCGCTTCTGAGGTTCGCAGGCGTGGAATGCCAGTGATCGCGCATGAAATTATGTCAGCTGTGAAGAATTATCCGCTTCATGTCAGTTTTGATATTGATAGCTTGAGTCCCGAGCATGCACCAGCGACAGGAGTGCACGCGGCGGAAGGGCTTGATATCGGCGATCTGCGCTGCTTGGGCGGAGTGCTCTCAAAGCATAGAAACTTGCGTTCTGTGGATATCGTGGAAATCAACCCGATGCTTGGAACCGCAGGTGAGGTTTCGCAAACGTATTTAGCAGCTTTGATATTTTTAATGTCCATATTTAACCAGGGGGAAATTTATGATGGCATTGGTTGGTCAGATCAAACAGTCCACTCAGCTCAGATGGAATCGCGTCCATAAATTTAAAGCTAAAATCAATCTCGGCATTGACGTCGGCGCCTATACGATTAAAACGGCGGAAACTCCGGAAGAACTCATTGAGAGCTTCAAGCTTCGTCATGAAGTTTTCAATCAAGAGTTCCGCGGCATTAAAGGATCGGGTCTTGATTTCGATAAATTCGACTACCACTTTGACCATTTGATTATTGTTCACCGTGAATTGCAGAAAATTATCGGCACCTACCGTGTGAATTGCTCGAAATTCTCAGAGGAATCATACACAGCTTTAGAGTTTGAGTTGCAAGCTTTGTTCAACGAGCAAGGCCCGTTCTTAGAGCTCGGCCGTGCGTGTATTCATAAAGACTATCGTAAGGGCTCGATTATTTCTCTGCTCTGGCGTGGGATTGCCGAGTATATGAATCTCAGTGGTGCAAATATTTTGTTTGGTTGTTCAAGTTTGAAAATCAATAACGCTCGCGAGGCAGCTCTCGTGCATAAGCATTTGATGGATCAAGGTTTGGTTTCAAGTAAGTATGCTTGTAAGCCAACAAAGAAATTCACGATGCCGGATTTCAAAACTTGGAACGCGTATTTTGCAAAAGGTCTAACGGACGAGCAGTTGAAGGAAACGGAAGACTTAATTCCTTCACTGCTCAAATCTTACTTAAAGTTGGGGGCCGTGGTCGCCTGTGAGCCGGCATTTGACGAAGAGTTCGATTGCATCGATTTGCTGACAGTGTTGCGCAAAGAAGATCTCGCGCAAAGTCTGGCGGCACGTTTTCAAGTCGCTCGATAATTTAAATATAGAGGAGGGCTCAAAAGAAAAACATACGCAGATATAACGGAGTAAGTAGATATGTCTCTGTCAGGCTTACCCTCTGATTATGGTAAACCTATAGGTTGACCTTAATCGGAGGGGGGGGGGATTGTTTCCGTTCTCACGCGCTAAGACTTAGCGTACACGCCCAGTCGCGTATCGCACGCCGGCCATCCGTCCATGAGACCCGAAGGGCAGCGCAGCTCTAGGTCCTCGATTCCCATGGATGGAGGAAGAAGTGCGGAGCCAGCAGGTCCCCACGCCCGCGCAGAGGTTAGAAATTCTTGTAGTTCCAGAGTTCTTGGTCGAGGAGCTGACTTGGGTTGACGTTCCCCAATGCAGTGATGATCGAAGAGCCGATGTTTGGAATATCCTTTTCAAGATCCTGCACAAGCTTCTTCATTTTCTTGCGTTTTAGAGTCTCCTGGGAGCCGCACAGATTGCATGGTATGATCGGGAAGCCCCAGTCCTTTGCAAGCTGCGTAAGGTCCTTCTCAGCGACGTAGGCAAGCGGTCTGACCACGATGTTGCGGCCGTCGTCGGATTTCAACTTCGGTGGCATCGTGCCGAGCTGGCCAATGTAGAACATGTTCAGCAAAGTTGTTTCGATAAGGTCATCGCGATGATGACCTAAAGCCATTTTCGTAAAGCTGTTATCATGGGCAAAATCGTAAAGAATTGCGCGGCGGAATTTCGCGCACAACGTGCAGTACACGGCGCCTTCCGGAGTTTTTTCTTTTACGATGCTGTAAGTATCGCGTTCCAAGATGTGCAGTTTTATGCCCAAAGATTCAATCCACGCGCGAAAAGCCGTGGCATCAAATCCCGGCTGCTTTTGATCAAGGATCATGGCTTCGATAGTGAATTTGCGCTCCGAGCGTTTACGGATCTCGTTAAGGAGCGCCACGAGGATGCTAGAATCTTTACCGCCAGAAACCGCCACGGCGATCTTATCGCCATCGGCAATCATGTCGAAATCGTTCAACGCCTGAACGATTTGTTTGCGGATCTTAACGGCTAGGGGATTTTCAAAATCAACGGGTGCGCTCATTCTCTAAACTCTTTGGCTGATACTCAATCACTGTACGTGCGAGTTCTATACCATGAGCCCGGAGAGCATCAATCCCTTTTCGCATCACTTTATCGCCAATCGTGAATTGACCCCCGAAATTGTCGATAAAGTAAATCACCTTCACCGCGACCCAGCTTTCTGTGGTCTCTTGGATGTAGGCAAAAGGTGCTGGAAGGCCGCGAATATCTGAAATTTCTACAACCGCACGTTCAAGAAGCTCCTTGGCTTTTTCGAGGTCGCAGTTAAATGGCAGACGGAAGACCTGGCTGCGGACGATCGGGTGGCCATCCGGAGAGAAGTTTGAGATCTGAGCGTTCGCCATCGTGCGGTTCGGAATGGTGATTTCCTCGTCCGAGAAGCCCACCAGGATCGTCGACCGCCAGCTGATTTCCTTCACCTGACCGACGGCGCGTTGAATCCCCTGAACCACTTCGAGCCAGTCGCCGATTTCGTAGGACTTATCGATCTGCAAAGAGATCCCGGCAAAAAGATTGCCGAGCGTATCCTGAAGGGCAAGACCGAGGATGATCGAGAACGCCGCAGAAGTGGCGACCAGCGGACCGAGATCAAGGCCAAACACATGCGCAAGAGCCCATACCGTCAGAACGATCGATAAAATCAAAGAGAAAATATTCACCAGCAAAAGCGGCACGCCTGCACGCATTGATCCCAAGAAGAGATACTGCAAAACAAGAAGGCGGCACGTTTTCACAAAGACAATCGAGCCCCAAATAAAGGTCATCAATGCGATGTAGGGAGTGATTCGGGCCACGTTGGCAAAGTCGCCGCCGGTCAGCGAGTGAAGCGACATGAAGGCAATAAAGCTCAACGTGAAAATAATAAAATGGCGTGCAAGAGCTGCGAACTGAGCGCGAATGCTGGCGTGCCTTTCGGGGGAAACGGCCGACAGAAAAAACTTATAAAAGATCCAGGTGATGGCCAGCAAACAGCCGAGGAGAACAAAGGGTTCCCAATCAATGATGGAATAAAGCGCCTGAGTTTTTATAAATTTTTCGTTCATGCACCTCAGTAAAGGGCTAATGACAGGCTTAAGTCAAGCCGACTCGAGGCCAGTTTTATACTTCTGGATCAGAAGAAATCCTCAGGAATGCCGAAAATAAAGGCATGAGAAAACATAGTGCCTTCACCTTAGTACTCGCTTCTAGCGTCCTTTTGCTTTCAGCCTGTGCGCCAAAGAATTTCCAAGCTTTGGATGAAATCGCCGGCGACACGACAAGTGCTGTTGGCTGCAGTGATTTTGAAAGTAAATCTTGGGATGCTGTAAATAAATACCTTATCGAGCAGCAGTCTATGCCGACTGCAGAAGAGTTAAAAGATCACTTGAGGGTTTCTTTGAAAAGCATCAAAGCTCCTGCGGAGTCTGTGACGCCAGAGAAGCTTGAAGGTCTCGCAAAAGAAATCGATGCTCTCTACGAGATCATGTTGACGGACGCCCCGAAGATGGAAAAGGTGCAGGACGCTCAGACCCTTTTAGAAGTCTTGTCCGCAATGGAAATCGGTGACCGCACAACCGAAAGTAAAGTAGAGCTTCAAGAAAAAGTAACCACGCAGTTTGCAAAAATCAAAGCACGGGCTGCGGCAATGGGTGTTCAGTGTGGAGCTCCGCCTGCACCGGCTCCCGGCTCATCGGATCAGCCGACGGAGGTAGATCCGGGAGTTGAAAAGATCACGACCAATTTGGCGCTGCCGGTTTATGGTGCGCGTTTTGCCATGGCTACGGCTTACCAGACATGTCAAGCTCTCAGCGAGCCGGCGATGTCTGCAAGCACCCCTGACATCGAAGATGCAGCGATCAAGGTCACAGGCAAGCACTCCGATGGTGTCGGCAGCAAGCGCGAGATTGCAAGTGTGACGGCTCTTCTTCGCAGTCATCCGTACTACAAAAACGTCAACAGTTATGGTGCTTCTTGCTTGAATGGTCGCGCCTATCCAATGATTTACGATTACGGTGGCAAGCCAGCGGTCACGACGGGCCTGACTTCGTATTTGAATTTCTTTAAAAATGCCGGTAATGGGACGTCCGTTCTTGGAACGGATTGTTCAGGCCTGATTTACACGGCGCTTGCGACGGCGGGTCTGCGTATTGCTCCTGGTAAGACCATGAAAGCCACAGGTGTGAGCGGTGTGAGTTCAACAATGTACGTTGAGCCTCAGAAAAATGGTCTCAGTTGCTTGGCAAAAATCACGGTGACACCAAAATCCGATTTAAAGGCGGGTGATATCGTGGCAGTTCCCGGTCACGTTCTCATGGTCGACACGGTAGGCGCTGATCCGTTTGGTTTGAATGGTGTCAAAACGGCCGATGGTTGTTCGAATGTCTCAGCGAAAGATTTTGATTTCGTGATCATTCAAAGCAGTCCAAGTAAAAATGCCGTCGGCATCAATCGTTTTCAGGCAAGAGACTATTTGCCAACGAGTGATAAGATGCGTGCAACGCTTGAAAAGTATGCTTATTATTCGTGTTTAGCTCGAGTAAATAACAAGAGCTACACTCCAAATTTAGGCACGGGATCAGTGATTCGTCATAGCCTCACATCGACTTGCATGGGATCACGTATTAAGATGACCCAAGAGGCATGCGTAGAGAGCTGCCCTCAGCTTGTGAAGTAATCGACCATAGTCTAGGCGGACTTAAGGCGCTTCCTTTTGTCCCCAAGGTCAATTACCATGTGTTTGCGGGGGGATTATGACTCAAGACACTCAGACTCAGGATTTAAAACAACCAATCGGTATCTATATTTTAGCGTTGCTTTTCATGCTTGCTCCACTCGGAAATATCATTGTGAGCTTTGCTGGCAGCGGCGTTGCGAACTGGTACCATCCTGCAGAGTTTGCTGAGCTTGTAAAAACGATTCCTGTTGCTGACTGGCTCTGGCTTGCCGGCATTTTCATTGCGGGTCTTGCGCTCCTGATGAGGCACAAATCGGCATGGTTGATTGCTGTAATGGCATTGCTCATCGTGCTTGCGATGAATACCTACAGAGCCTTCACGATCGACGACACTGTTCTGAATCCTGAGTTCGTCCGCGTTCAAATCCTGATTTCAATCCTCGTCACGTTCTCTGTTTTGATCATCGCATTCTATGCAAGATATCCCTACTTGGATCGCCGTCAGCAATGGATGTTCCCTACGGCTCATCGTTACGATGTGAAGTCTCCAGTCATCGTTCACACCGGTGGCGAACTTGCCGGTTTGACAGAGTCTGTATCCACAGCAGGTATCCGCATTCGTCTGGCCAAAGCGACCGACAGCCTCAAAGGTAAAACAGAGGTTGAGTTTACATTCTCTGAACTCCCAGGCTTGAATAAAGTGAAAGCAGAAGTGATTGAGTTCTCAGGCGACGTTCTTCGCCTTAAGTACAAACACTTCGGTTGGGGTGCTCGCGGCGTCCTTGAGGCTTGGCTTAAGTCCAAAAAAGGCTAGAAAGTCTTACAAAACCAGGACTTTAGTTAGAGTGAACCCTCAAGTTTTGTTGTTCGAATCCGATACGGGAAGCGTAGTGGAAAAGAGGTTCTGGTATGAAGTTATTTAAATTTTCCGCGGCATTCACAGCTGCGTTCACCATGGCGATCGGCCCATTAGCGCAAGGAGCAGAGGCAAAGGCTACTGCACAAACTTACGCTGAAGCAAAGGCTCGCGCCCAAGCTACCAAGGTTGATTACAACGTTGATAAGAAAGCTGTTCAGGAGTTCCTGAAATACACAGGCCTTGCAACGAAGAAAAAAATGACGGTGGGTGAGTTCCACGCAAAAATGCGTCCTTTCTATCCTCGCACGCTCCGCGCGCAAATGGATGAATGGGCTCGCATGAACCGTAACGAACTCATGCCAGAATTCCAAGCCACCACTTACAAAGACAGTGAAGGTAAAGAGCGCGTTCGTTTGATGATGACGAAAGACGGTCAAACGGTTACCGCGTCATACAATCCTGATGACAACGCAAAATTCGTAAAAGTGAACAACGTCTTTTTGACGAAAGACGATATCAAGTATCACGAGCAAGCCATTCGTAAGATTGTTCATGGCAATAAGCCGATCAAAGATCAAATGAACAAAACAAAGCCAAAGAATCAGTTCAAACAATCGATTCTTTTGAGTTATGAAGAGTACAGCCGCCTGACTGCAAAAGAGCGTGCGGGTTACTTGTTGAAAGTTCGTTACGTTCTTGAAAACTCTGAACGCGTCATGGCTGCTTACTATGGTAAGACAGCAATGAATGAAATGAAGAAGGAATTCTTCGTTCAGTGGTTGATGATGGAAGAAGCTAACGCGGCCGGCACCAAGCAAATCCGTGGTGCGAAACCGGGCGATCCTTGTATCGTCGCGGGCTATTTGGCGTCTTACGGTAATGACTATTCTTGCGGTGGTACAGGCCCAGGCCGTGCGAAGTTGATCCAAGAGATGGAGCAATGGGGCGGTGGTCGTTGCACCAACGGAACTGTTTCATGTAATCCACTGGTGTACGGTTTCAACTCAAATGGTTCTGCAATCTGCGTAAAAAACGCGGGTAAAAACTCTGAAATCTACAACTCGACTTCTCAAGCCTGCCCGAATGCATCTCCTCTGCGCAAAGGCTCAAAGGACGAACAAGCTGATAAAAAACGTATCATTGAATCGTACTTGGCTCAGAAAGATCCAGAGACGCTTAAAAAACTCGGCGTTGATGGTTTGACTTTCAAAGACGGTAAAGTTCCAAAAGAACAATACGACTTGATCGCTAAATATCTTGGCGACCTGAATACGTACATCGATAAAGCAACGACCGCATGTTCTGTGGCTCCGCTCAGTGATATTCAAAAGGTTCGTAACGAGCAGCAATCTGCCTGCCAAGCTTTGGCGCTTCGTAAGATTGACCTCGAGTCTTTCCCTGTAGCTCCGCTTCCTCCTCCTGTGCCGCCAGATACAGGTCTTGAGTGCGGTGCTGATGAAACTCCGCGCAACTCTGAGCCGGTCAACGGCAAGTGCGTGTGTCGAGCGGGGGATGAACTTGGTACGATCACGGAGGACGGTAAAGAAGTCCCTGCTTGTATCGCGATTGCTCCAATTATTGATAAAGGCAACGACGGTAAAGACGAGTGTAATAAGGATCAACAGCCAAATCCAAATGCGAAAGAGGGCGATGATTCTTGTAAGAAAGCCGCTGGCGCTTGTACTTGGTGTAAATGGTTGATCGGCGGTCTCGTGTTTGCGGGGGTTGCTGGACTTATCTGGTGGTTGACTCGTGATAAAGATAAAGATCACAAGACAACGACAGATCCAGATCCATGTCCTCCAGCTCCATTGATCTGCTCTCCGGTGACGAATCCGACAGCGACACCGACTCCAACGGCGACGCCTCCACCGATCCAGACACCGCCAGTGGTAGATCCGGATCCGATCCCGACCCCTGCAGTGACTCCGTTTGTTGAGTCCACGACAGGAACATCGACGTCGACCTCCGGTGGCGTCAGATAGAAAATGGAAATAGATAGTTGAAAATAAAAAAACCCGAGCTCATCACTCGGGTTTTTTGTTTTTTATTTCAAAAATGAATTACTTTTTCTTTTTTGCCGGAGCTTCTTCTTTAGCTTCGATATCTGTCGCTACCATTTTGTATTTGATAGTTACTTTCGCGCCTTTTTTGAGTTCGCCATGAACAACGGAAGCAGCGTCTTTAGACACCTCCCATTTTTCACCTTTCTTATCAACTACGATCGTTGAATCTGTCACTTCGAGAATAGGACCAGTGACTTGATATGTTTTTTCTGCCGCAGCAAAAACAGAGCCGCTGATGAATAATGCAATAAGGGTCGTTGATACAAGACGTAACATAATGTCTCCTTTGTAGATTATGTTTCACGCTAGACTAAATACCGTCCTGACGAATGTCCATATTTGACTCGCCATTGCTCTCTGCAGGAGCGACGAGGAAAGAAAGTGATAAGATACATAAAAGGGAAGGGGGAAGTATGAATATCGAGCGTATAAAACCTGAAAATACCCCCATCATTCCTGAGATCCCCGAAGAGAAAACCCCCTCAGTTCCGGTGAGTTATCCGGAATCGCTGAAGAAGATATTTAGAAATCGTCAAAACCTCGAATGGGAAATTGGTACGGGCTTTCACAGCGGTCCGACGGGACGTCGTAAGGGGTACCAGCTGACGATGTGGTCTTTGGTGGCGTCGATGATTGATGCGCTTTTGCTTGTCGGGATGAGCTGTGTCTTTCTGATGGTGTTTATTAAGATCATCAAAGTGCCTCTTACTAAGGGGCTGCTGCAGGATTTTGCGATGATTTACGTGATTGGCTCATGGCTTTATATGATCACGACGAGATTTTTTATCGGCTCATCCATTGGTGAGGCGGCCTGCGATATTCGTTTAGGTAAACCACAAGAGCGGCTGTCGAGCTGGTATTTTCTAAAAGTTGTTGTCCGTGCAACTCTGGTTATGGCAACGGGAATTATTGTATTACCGATCATTTCCCTCATTTTTGGCCGAGACATTCCCGGGATGATTTCTGGCCTCAAACTTTTTTCTTTAAAATAGCGTTTTTCAGCGACTCCCTATAAACTGATTTTATAGAGGAGTTTTTGCTATGGCTTTTTCCCGTGCTGTTTTGATATTAGCTGCGGCCTTTGTGCTTTCTTGCAATCACACAGAGACAAAAAAAGAAGAAGTTCGCGAGCCGTCGAGCGTTACTGGCGCCGCCGCAATCCCGTTAAAACAACTTGAAGAAACTGACATTGCGCCATTGAAAGCCGTAGCAGACAATCAAGACTCACAGCGTGTGAAGGAGCTTCTCAGTGGGATCCGCATCGCGCAAATTCTTGTCTCTTCTTTTGATGCCCGTCTTGCGAAGGTTTCAGCGGCAAGCGACGCAGATCAGTTGATGAGTTCTCAGCTCTATTGCCGTTTGCAGGAAGTGCGTCCCTTACAAGAAGCCATCGAGGATAAATTGCGCGTGATTCTTGCCTCGGCAATGCAAAATGGCCCTGCGGGTAAGGAGTGGTTCTATGGTCAACTCCGTGATTTTGCAAAGGTCGACACCTTAAATGAAATTGCAACAATGCAAATAGTGCGTGTGCTGGCAGAGGATGAAGTTCTTAATTGCGGCGCGAAGAATTGCTTTGCCGCGGAAGCTGTGAAATTCCCTGAGTTTCACGTAAATCCTTTTGATGACGAAGCCATGGTGACCTACGTTGGCACTCGCATGGTGCAATATTCGAAAGTAACACCGGCAGATTTAAAGCCAGGGACTTGCTTTAGCGAGACCCGTGAGCCGAATCAAGCGGGGGTTTATGACTGGGCTCATCGCAATTGGATCGGCTCATCACTGCCGTCAGGGCAGTTTGTATTTACTTATGATGATGGCCCCCATCCCAGCTTCACGAAAGAAATTCGTGATACGTGGGCGCGTGCGGGAATGGCAAAGCCGGCCTTTTTCTGGCTTTCGAAAAATGTCGATCGTCTCAAATCCGTTGTGAATGAAACCAACTCTCAAGGGTATGTCATCGGCTCGCACTCTGTGGATCATAAAAACCTTGGAGCTCTTGCAAAAGCGGGAAATACAAAAGCCCTGGATTACGAGATCAACGGTGCGGTGGCAACTCTCAGTAAGGCGCTCGGCCGTCCCGTGCGCTATTTCCGTTTGCCTTACGGCTCTGGAGTGAAGAGTGCCCTGATTGGCGCACGTTTTCAGGCATTGAATCTTGAACACTTCTTCTGGCGTGTGGATTCTTTAGATTGGCAGGATAAGAATCCGGCTTCAATCCGTAATCGTGTGGTGGCGCAAATGAAAGCGGTGGGCAGTGGAATTATTCTTTTCCATGACATTCATCCTCAATCGGCAAAAGCCGCGCAACTGATGGTGGATTACATCAAGGCAAATCCGAAATACAAAGCGGTCAATATTTTAGATATCCCTGGGCTGCCGAAATAGTTATGAAAATCCTCGCAGGGGTCTTCAGTGTATTTTTGTTAGGAATCTCCGTTCATGCGGCGGTTCCTTACGGGCAATTAGAAGGCTTGCGCCGCCAGAGTGTTGTAACAAGGGTCGCTCTCGATAACCCTGAAGATGCAATGATAAAGTCCTGCGGTCTTAAGCCGGATGTAACGGCTATGCTCGGCTCAAAACTTGAATCTGCTCTCGATGAGGCCGCGGAGCAGTGGCGGAAGAAGTCTCTGACCTCAGAAGAGATCATATCGTTAAAGGCTAAAATCTCTGTATGTAAAAATCGCGGTAGTTGTCAGGTCTATGAGAAATTTCTGTCTTCGGTGAAAGTTCCTGAGAGTGAAAAAACGCAATTCACGGAAATACAAAAAGCATTGTCGGCGACCTTGGAAAAAATCGACGCTGGCAACTACAAAAAAGCCCTGACAACCGTGCCGGAGCCTTGCAAGGTTTTAAAATCTTTAGACGATAAAAATTAAATCTTTCTGAACATCCAGCCGGAAATATAAAGCAATATCCCCGTGACAAGAAGGCATGCAACCCTGGCACCGGTGTTTGCGCCTGATAAGTCATAGAAAAACGCCTTCAGTGAAGATAAAATCAGAATCACCAGCGACGAGCGGGCGAAGGTTTTATCTTTGTTCTTATAGCCATAACCCAACACCCCTAAGGCGTATAGAGCCCACGCGAAAGACACCGCGAAGGAACCGAAGGGTTTTAAGATCGCATAAAGACTCGCCGCCATAAGCACGTGAGGCGTATAGAGCATGGCCGGAATGTCCTCTTGCTGCTTTTTGAAAATGCCTGAGAATTTAAAGACTCCTAAAAGACCCACGGACATTAAAAAGCCCGAAGCGGTCCAGACGTTTTCATCTTTCGTGAGCAGGGAGAATAAAATCATCGCGTAGTTCCAAGCAGCAAGCCCAAAACCGATGGCTTTAAGTATTTTACGGAAAAGCTCCCAGTTTTTTGGCCAAGTGGCGTTGTGATAAAAATAAAGCGCAATCCCCGCAAGAGCTATGAATAGCAATGGCTGATAAATATCCGGCGTCAGAACAAAATAAACTGCGTGAGTTAGAATCAAAGTCGCAGACGATAAAAGAATATCTTCGCTCGGGAGGACTGTGTCTTTCGGGAGCCGGCGTTTGAGCGCGGCATAGATCACGAGAAGGACGACGGCAAATCCCACAGCCGCAAACGGAGCTGCTTCAGGGTAAAGGCGATCGATGAAAGAGTACTCAAGACCATAGAAAAATAGAATCAAAGGGAAATAAGCCAAGGACTGCTCGGTCCTTAGTGGCTGCTTGAGGCTCAAGGTGTGATAGAGAGTGCCGCCGATAAAGATAATCGCCTGCAATCCCAGATAAGTCGCTCCGGCTGAGAGTTCTCCGGGAGCAGAAAAACCGATGATCGCAGTCGTGAAAAGCGCGAAATAAGCGGCGATCACGTTGATAGGACGCGACTCTAAAATCACGGCAATCACCGTGTAAGTGACTGAGACCACCAGGAAATAGTTTTGAATGAGATCTGCTTGAATGGCCCCAGAAAAGAAAAAAGGAATTAAATAAGCGCCGATATTTGAAAGTAAGAGATATGGAAAAAGTAAAAGGCGATCGTAAATGAGAATGCAGCCAATCGAAATCAGCCCGCAAAAAAGCAAAGACACGAGCGGATCATAGAGTTTATGAACCAGGCATCCGCCAAGGGCCGTTAGAAATAAAATAATACATCCAGCAGCCGGTAAATAACTTAAATATTCGCGATCCTGAGTCTTGATTTTAAACGCTGCCACGATAAGTGAAAATCCCAGGGCGGTTGCCAGCACCACCTGACGGAACGGAGTCAGCCATCCTGAATCGACGGCCAGTTTTACCAAATACAATGCTGCCATAACGACGAAAGCAATCCCTGCAAGTCCAAGCCAACTCATGCCATTTTGGGAAAGATTTTTTTCACGAACTGTGAGAGGTTCCGTTTCCTTGGCGATCGTTGGGGCCGGTCCATTTACAGGAATGTCTTTTGCGACCCCGAGCATTTTTTCTAAGTGCAAAATGCGGTTTTCCAAGTGATCGACTTTTGCCTGTAAATCCATCGTACATCTCCCGTTGTTAAATCACGGATGCAGCTTACTAAAGTAAGGATGTTTAGATGATGTTGTTCAGCAAACAGAAAGTCAACTGAGCTGCCAAAGACTCAAAACTTCATAGTGAGTTGTCTGTGGGAATTGATCGACGATGGTGAGTTTTTTAAGTTCGTATCCAGCGGCCACAAGCTTGACAGCGTCAGCGACGAAGCTCTCGGGGAAGCAAGACATGTATAAAAAATTCTTCGGCTTGCGGGACTCATCAATCAGCGGAGCCAAGAAATCCTTCAACCCGGATCTCGGTGGATTCACCAACACTGTATCATAATTTTTGAAATCCTGAGGGTTTCGGTTTTGGAAGTCGCCTTGTTGAACGGTGACTCGCTCTGCGATATCGGAAAAACCCGGTTGTTGAGAAAGAACCTCCAGGCTTTTTTTAAATCCCGTAAGCGCTTCGCTGTCGATCTCACAGGCGACAAGGCTGCGGTGATTTCCCAAGGCCGGAAAACTCAGATTACCGATGCCTGAGCCGAATTCCAAAACCCGCTCAGAACCCACTTCGGTGAGCCATGTATCAATGACTTTTGTTAGAGCCGCATTTGCCTTAAGGCCCGGTTGCGTGAAGGTGCCGATCGAGCAAAATAGATCCACGGCTTGATCGTCGATGAAACTTTGAAACCAAACCTGCGGTACGGGATCTTTTAGTTTAAGAACTCCGTCCACCAAAGTTAGAACTTTGTGGCGCTGACCGATTTCAACCGTCGCGCGGCTCATGAGATCTAAAAGCAAAGTCTTCTCATCCAAAAGGGCTTTGACATCCACATTGGCGAAATCAAGCCAGATCCCACGCTGACCCTGGGGGCCTACGCGCAGACGCAAAGAGCCTTTTTTAATCGGCCACTGGACTTTGCGGATTTCGGTAAGCCATGCCTGTAATGGCTGTGACATCTGCTGACACTGTTCCAGATCAAGAACGCGCTTCTGTTGTCCCGGTGAATATTTTTCGTAAAGTCCTAGGGAGCCGGCCTCCCAAACGAGGTCAGCGCGGTCGCGAAGGCCAGACGGGGCGGGGCTGATAACCTCTAAGCGGCCATTAAATGGGATTTGGGCGCTATGAAGCAGGCCGGAAAGCTCTTTAGCTTTGCGTTGATGTTGCTCTTCAAGGGGGATCTCCAAGTATTGGCAACCAGAGCACTTATCTTTGTATTTACATTCGACCTGCATCTTTGATAGGTATACTCTCAAACGCCCCCTAAAATAAAAGGAATTCAACTATGAAATCCGCATTTCTTGCTTTTGCCGCGACGATGATCCTGGGCTTTGCAGCCTCTGCTGAAACTCCCTATTCCCGTGAGTGCCGTATCGCCGGCGGGATCCACTGGGATGTCAGTATTCAAACGGAATTCGACACACCTCTTTGCTTGTTTGGTTCGGCTGCCATCGGTGCCGCGGATTTTGCTCAGTACAAATGGGGAAACGGTCTTTCTTATTCTTTAAACACATTTGAGAGCCAAACAACTCCCCGCGATCCTTCAGGAGTGTGCGACGCTTTTGGTGCTGCTTACTGGACGGCGACTGATACTAACGGCACTCAGTGGGAACTTTGCAAATTCTTAGATGATTCTGTGATTGAGCTTAAAACTCTAGCGGGCGGCGTGAACGATCCTGCGAATGCGAAACTCGTCCACGCTTTGCAGTAAGTTATTTCGGAGCCGCTTGCGGCTGGAACTGATGAATACAAGAAGCCCTGTTTTTAGAAACGCCGTCCTCGATATGTAAATCGCGGGCGGTGTAACCTAAAGTCACGTGGGGCATGAACTTCTCTGGGACAAATTCTTGCGGTCTTCCGCCGTTTTTCACGTAAATCTCTTCAATCTTGCCGCGAAGATCGATCAAATCTGAACTATCAACCACCACATAATAGACCTTTTCTGGTTTGCCATTGAGTTCTTTTTCGCCGCGGCCAATACAAACCGGTGTGAACTTGAGGTCCTGGATTTTCGCCTCTTCGGCGATTTTTGTGATTTCAGCGATGCTGATGTGTTTCTTTAAAACTTTATCATACTCTACCGGAGTTACGACTGTGATATGGGCTTCGCCGCGGGTGTTGAGCTGAATTTTCTCGGCATCCTGAATTTGCTCATAAAGGGATTTGTAAGGGGCATAGGGAAGATTCATCGCGAGGTAGGCCTTCATCGGCTTTTCTTCGGTGTGGGGAATGAACTCCGCTTTCTCTATTGTAGATGGCGCGTTAAACACTTGTGTACCTCGCTCAAAGGTGTCAGTGGATTGGGTCGTCGTTGTTGCACAAGCGGTGAGCATCACTAAGCTTGCAAAAAGAATTCTTTTCAAGGGGAGCTCCTTCATGTTCTTGACCCCATGCTACCCCCTGAAATAGCCTCTAGCAACTATGAATCATACACTTAAACTTGTTTCGATCTCGTGCGTTTTCGTATTGGCCGCTTTCTTTGTTCAAGCAAAAGATGAAGTTCCAGCCCCGGCTGAAAAAGTCTTTGTGGACACTCCGAACACGCTTACGACAAATGCCCGTCAAATCACTTTTGAAGGCCCAAAGTCCGGCGAAGGTTATTTCAGTGCGGACGGCAAAAAAATGATTTTCCAAAGCGAGCGTTATCCGGGAAATCCGTTTTATCAAATGTATGTGATGGATTTGGAAACGGGAAAGACGGATTTGATTTCCAGCGGAAAAGGCAAAACGACCTGCGGCTGGATTCATCCCAGCATGAAGAAGCTTTTGTTCTCTTCCACGCATCAAGATCCACAGTGGAAAAAGAAACAGGACGAAGAGATTGAGTCGCGCAAAAAGCCTGTGAAAGGCCGTTACTCTTGGAGCTTTGATGATCAGTACGATATTTATTCGTCGGATTTGAAAGGTAAAAACCTCAAGCGTTTGACGAAGTCTTTGGGCTACGATGCGGAAGGTTCTTATTCTCCGGATGGCAAATGGATTGTGTTTGCATCGAATCGCGCGGCTTACACCGAGAAGCTTAGCCCTGAAGATCAGAAGATGTTCCAGCAGGACCCGTCTTACATGATGGATATTTACATTATGAAAGAAGACGGCACGGGTGTAAAACGTCTGACCGATGCCAAGGGTTATGACGGCGGTCCGTTCTTTAGTGCCGACGGCAAGCATATCACATGGCGCCGGTTTGCTCCAAACGGGGCGACGGCAGAGATCTACACCATGAATGTGGATGGCAGCGACCAGAAGGCTGTGACTCATATGAAGTCGATGTCTTGGGCGCCTTATTATCATCCATCAGGAGATTACATTATTTTCGCGTCCAGTGTTTTGGGGTACTCGAACTTTGAACTTTTTATTGTCGATAGTCAGGGGACGAAACCACCGGTGCGTGTTACTTTCAATGATGGTTTTGATGGCCTCGCGAGTTTCTCTCCGGATGGGACGAAGATGACTTGGTCTCGCCGCAATGAAAAAGGTGAAAGCCAGATCTTTATTGCTGACTGGGATGACGCTCAAGCACGCCGTCTTTTGGGGCTTCCAGAAAAAGAACTCATGGCTTCAGATTTAAAACCTGAGATCTCGGCCGCTGACGCCAAGAAAGTTGTGGAATATCTGGCTTCAGAAAAACTCGCTGGCCGTAAGGTGGGGAGTGATGAAGAGAAGGTCTACACCCAAAAGCTTGCTGATATTTTTAAATCTTTTGGTTTAATCGGCGGCGCTAACGATGGATCATTCTTTGATAAATTTGAATTCACTTCAGGTGTGAAGTTGGGCACTGACAACAAAATGGAGTTTGTCGGAAACTTTAAAAAGGCTCTGCAGATTGAAAAAGATTACAGCGTTTTGTCATTCTCTAAGACCGGCAAAGTGAGTGAGTCGCCGCTGGTATTTGCCGGCTATGGAATCAAAGCGCCTGCAACAGAAAAGTTCCCGGCGTATGATTCTTATAAAGACGTGAAAGTCGAACGTAAGTGGGTGGTCGTGTTTAAAGACATCCCCCAGGATGTGTCACCGGAGCTTCGTCATCACCTGAATACCTATGCACGCCTTCAGCACAAAGTGACTGTGGCGAAAAATGCCGGTGCGGTGGGGATTATCTTTGTCGATCCATCGGATGAAAACGAAGATTTCAAGAAGCTAAAATTTGAAGGAACTCTGTCGGACTCAAGTCTTGCAGTTCTTAAAATTCAGCAAGCTCTCTTAAAGGAACTTCTGAAGTCTGCAGGCCAAGATATGAAAGGCCTTCTGAAGAAGCTTGATCAAGGCGAAGCGGTTGAGCCGATTGCCATTCCGATGACGTATCTGACAGCGACTGTGAACCTGGACTTTGAAAAGGCTCAAGGGATTAACGTTGTTGCAAAACTTCCGGTGAAGGGCGCTAAGAACGGCGTCTTGATCGGTGCCCATGGTGATCACTTGGGTCGCGGGGATATTGGGAACTCACTGGCTAAAGGCAACGAGCGTGGGCAAATCCACTACGGAGCTGACGATAATGCTTCGGGTGTTTCCGGCGTTGTGGAGCTGGCTCATTACTTTGCGGATCAATACAAAAAGAAGCCTTCAAGTTTGAAGAAGGATCTCTATTTCGCAGTTTGGTCGGGGGAAGAGTCCGGCGTTTTGGGCTCGACAGCTTTTGTTAAGGGCTGGGATAAAGCACACAAACAAAAACTGGCAGATTACTTCTCTGCGAGTATTAATATGGACATGATTGGCCGTCTTCAAGAGAAGCTTTATGTTCAAGGCGTTGGTTCAGGCGATCACTGGCCACAGCTTTCAGAAGAGATTTCTATTCGCCAAGGCATGCCGATGGTCCTGCAAAATGATCCGTATTTGCCAACGGACTCTATGGCGCTTTATGTGGGCGGTATTCCATCGATCAACTTCTTCACGGGTTCCCATGCTGAGTATCATTCCCCACGCGATATTCCAAGCACGTTGAATTACCCGGGCCTTGAGCGCGTGATTAAAACTGTTTCAGATTATACGCGGTTGCTTGCAGATAGTTCCGTCAAGATGGTGAGCTATGTGAAGGTCGGCGGGAATCCTAATAAACAGCTTGAAGGCCGTAGCTTCCGCACGTACCTCGGTACGATCCCTGATTACACACAAGAAGGTGTGAAAGGCGTTCGTATTTCAGGGGCCTCGAAAGACAGTCCCGCAGCTCAAGCAGGGCTTCTAGAAAACGATGTGATTACTGAATTTGACGGCGTTAAAATCGAAAATATTTACGACTACGTTTATACTTTGCAGTCCGTAAAGCCTAACGTCGAGACGACGATGAAAATCAATCGTGCGGGGCAAACTAAAGAAGTAAAGATCACTCCCAAACTGAAGGAGTGATCTTTAACCCAAAATTACGGAAGAGTTCCTGTCACAACCATATGGTTTGTGTCGGGTCCTTCAAATCCAAAAGTCTGGTAGGAAAGAACAACGACCAGGCTTTTCCCGTTCACGAGCGCACGATCAATACGGTAGTCATAACTGCATTCACGAGACTTCGGCTGGCGCTGATCCTTTTGCAAAGTGATCTTCTGAGAAGAGCTTTCGAGGGATACCTCGATCATCTGGTCTTCTAGATCTTCAATACAATTTGGATTGAGCGTCCCGGCAGGAAGCTGCTTTAGCTCGATTGTGTAATCCCGGCCGTTCGCGGTCAGAGGTAAACGCAGTGGCGACTGCTCAGAGGCCGGTGTGGCGACGCCCAGATTTTGGCCCGCAATAATGCCGTTCTTAGTGAGGTCCGCTTTTGCGATCGCTTTTTGAAGAGCCTCGTTCTCATCAAACGATGAATCGTCTTCAATCATCACTCTGGTATGTTTTGTGATCGTGTTCTTTGCTGTATTCACCACGTAAACATCGGCGAGCGGAAAACCAGACCCGTCCTGAACGACAGAGTCTGCAAAGGCGAAGTATTTTTGATTTTTAGAAAATCCAAGGTTATGGAAATTCTTAGTGTCCATCGCGTGAGTTAAGGAGCTCGCTAAGAGCCCCAGTGTAAGAATGGTTTTTTTCATTTAGTAGTTCTCGTCGCTAAATTTTGTTTTAAGGTGGTTTGAAGAGCAACCGCCAACGCCCCCATTGGCAAATCTGCTGATCTTGTTATCTCTCACTTCGTAGGGATAGAGGTTGTTGCTCATGCCATCAGAACCCTGGTTATTAAGAGTCAGCGTTTGAAGAACTTGGCCTTTGCTATTGACCAGTTCAAATGCGCCAGGACCTTTGATTTGAAAAGAGACGTTCTGAATAACGCTCTTACCTGTAGATGCATCATCATAAGTCAGAGTTGATTGAGTCGTACTGTACGTCGTTGTGATGAAAGGCTCAGTGAAGTTACACTTGATGATATCTGCGTGGCTGATTGAAGACAGAAGTAAAACTGCTGTTGTAGCGAAAAGTTTGTTCATGGAAATCTCCTTACGTATTTGTTGTTTTAACTGATGGGCCAGTTTTAACACGACGCTTTCGGAGATCTCCAGAAACTCTGCCACAATCTGCGGCAAAAATACCGCAGCGGCTTTTCCCGTCTAGTGAGTTTACGAAAATGACAAACTAGGGCAGTCGTCCCGTCACAACCATGTATTTTGTATCGGGCCCCTCAAAGCCCGGGCTCTGATAAGACAACACCACCACCAGGTTGTTTTTGTTTGTGATGACTTTATCAATCTTGAAATCATAGCTGCAGTAACGACCAAAGGGTGGATATCTCTCGCTATAGAGGATCACCTCTTGCTGGGTGCTGGAGTCTTTCAAATTGACGGTTATGATTTTACTGCCTTTATCGGGATCCGCACAGGCTACGGCGTTGTCATCTTGGTCCTCTGAAAGGATCACAGAATAGTCTTTAGAATTCGTCCTGAACGAGGCCTGCTTATCATCTTTTTTCATCAAGCCCAGGTCGTTGCCGAGGTTTTCCCCGGGGGTGATTTGATAGGACTCGAGGTTTGCCGCTGGCAGAACTCTACGAAGGGCGGCACTTTCTTCATAAGCAGAATCGTCTTTGATCGTAAGACTCTTCGTGCGAACAACGATGTTATTAGGAACATTCACAACACTCACAGTGGCGTGTGGAAATCCCGTGCCGTCTTGAACGACCGTGTTGGCGTAGGCAAAAAAGAGCCCGTCGGTAGAAAAACCTAAGTTTCGAAAGTTGTATAAGTCCGCCGCGCGGGCTGGGATCAAAGCGAATAGACAATAAGCGAACAACAGGTTTTTCATTCAGGGCTCCTTACTTTGTGTGAGGTGCCTAACTTCAACTAAAATGCTCCCGGAAGAAACTCATCCGATAGAAATGTCAGTGACGTTTTCGGGATACGCCTGTCTGGTTTTCCATTAGTTCTTAAACATCAAGGCTGATGCTGCAAACGACATCAGTAAACTGACTTTGCTGGTCTGGACCAAATCCTGGGCCACGCCATACGCGCATCTCGTTACCGTTTTGTTTTTTGCGGTTCGGATCGCGGAGAACTTTGATTAAATCACCTTCATAGTTTTCGCCAACATACTTAATCCAAATAGGATTATTCAAATTCTGGTACGCCGCGAGTCCCACGATCGCCTTATGACTGTCATCGCTTTCAAAGAATTGTACGATCTCTTCGTGTTTTAATTCATAAGCAGAGACTTGGCCGTCCGTTTCCATCATCGTCACTTCGCCACGGTTCGGTGCTGCCATTGTGCCGGTTGTTTCAACCGTCACAGTTACAACTTTACCGCCGAAGGTCTCGCCGGCGCATGTAACATAAGCCAGCGCTGGTTTTGCGGCAAAAAGTGCGAGTGTTAAAGCGATGTGTTTTAAGTTTCTCATAAGTACTCCAGATTCAAATTTAAAATTAAGGTCTCAACCAGAAGATGAACTCAACGCCACCGACCAGTAATTTTCCAGAAGACGTGCAAGCACCGGTTTGTGGTCCTAAGCAGCGCCCCCATTCAGGTTCATAAGTCAGATTACCAATAGTTTTGCCGTCTTTATCCAGCACGCCGATTTGAAAGCGATGGAAAGTTCCCCGTGCGTTTGATGAGGGCGGCGCCGTCAGAGAGCTCTTTGCCACAACTACTTTGCGATACTCATCACCGCAGTCGCCAGTTGTTTCAGTCATCAAGACCTCTTCTGTTTTATTCAAATCAAAAGTAAGGCCGTCCATCTTGCAAGAACCACTGGAGTAGATAAGATTCATCGTAATGTAATTCACTGGATTAAGTGGATTCCACCACTGAGAGGGATTGTAGTTCTTCAAATCAAGAAGTGCCACGATGGGGCCAGAAACTTTGTACTGTTCATCATCAATACGCATAATGCCCAGGTACTCATGCAATACAAAGGTATAACGATGAATCGTTTCAGTGTCCGCGCGGCGCGTGCGCCAGATGCTGCGATTCACGACGATCAATTGCTGGTCCGGATCGTTGACAGCTTCAACTTCGCGCCCGTCTTTATAGATTACCTGATCTTCACTGCGAACGGTGGTGGTTTCAATAGCTCCAATGAGGAGCGCCAGGTTCACCTGCTTTAACTCCGTGGATGGCAGAGTCTTTAAATGCACAACGAGATCTTTCGCTGTCATGATAAATTCAGCGGCATACGAGTCCCCGGCATTACCGTGGTCCCAGCCGACAGCGGCGAAAGTCTGGCACGAGAGGAGGGCGGTGAAGAGTACTAAAAACTTTTTCACTTAGGATTCTCCTGGGTTAGAGGGAAAAGCTGAACATTCAAACGATACACGGAATCACACGTTCCAGTTTCAAGAAACGTCGAGAGTCTGCGGCGGAAGTCCTGGATAAGATGTTTAGCTTCATTAATTTTATTCGAGTTGATGGCCATCGTAATACCGGTGATGTCGCGAATCTCAACAGCATCGTGATCCAGCGATTCCAGTGCGCGCTCAATATGCTGGCGATGCGACTGACGAAGGCGCGAGTTTGGAATATTCGACGGGGTGGCCATGTTTTTACCGGTGAGTTTCCAGTAAGTATTTTCTTTGGCAATAATCCCGAGCTTTTCCATACGATAGAGAGCTTCCATCGCAACTCCCATCGGGATGTTCAGACGTTTCGCAATGGCTTTGGTGTCCCCTTTAAAGCGCGGAAGTTCTAGTGTCGCTAAAATAGCAAAATGTTCCCACGAGCTAATAACTTCGGCCGTTGCCATATCAAATTCATTATAGGGCACATGCTGCGCGTTTGCGCCGCCGCCTCCAGCGAGGCTCCCCATTAAGAGCATTTGGACTTGAAGGGGGTCTTGAATATCCAGGCGGTCAATGATCTTCATCGCCATTTTAGAAGTCATAGGACGCTTACGGCGAAGCAAAGCTGACAACGTAGATGAGTCAATATCCAAGGAGCTTGCGAAGGCTCTCAGAGAGTATTTAGCGTTTTTACGGCTCCTCTCGGCGAAGAGCTTTTGCAGGTAATCAATCAACATAAGGGCCCGGGTTTAGCACCGGGCCAGGGGTGTGGCTATGGAATTTGCCGCAAACCGCGGCAAAACTGCCGCAGTTGTAATTTCTCTCTGCTAAGAATCAGAGGAAATTTCGTAAAACTATAGCTTTAGCTTAGGACAGCTGGTTTGCAGGAAGGTTTTTAACTGAGCATCGTTGTATTTAAAGATCACATCGGAGTCGACAGTGTATCTGAAAACCTGTGAGTTCTTCACCTGACATGTGTTTCCTTTAGTGTCTTTGAAAGTGATCTTACGGCCTGGGTTTTGGCTCGGGCTTTGACCCAACGTGAAGCCAAGATCCAAAAAGAAGTTATTAGTTTTTGTAATTTCAATACCGCCGTTATTTCCTTTTACGACATTGAAATCCTGTGTGAACGTCGTATCGGTGATACTCACCAAAATCGCTTTCTCAGTATTGAAAGTGAAAACCTTTCCGCTCGGAGTTGTCACCGCAAGGCGTTTGTTAGCGCCATCATAATCGTAAGATAGAGGTTTCACGCCTCGTGGGAAAAGATAAAATTCGCGGGCGCCCGTAGTCTCGGATTCTGGCCCTTGTCCTAAAGAATTAAAAATCATAAACAGACCATCATCATCGAAAAGAAAATCGCGATACGTGAGATCGTAGATATTACGAGGGGTCACCGTGATAAAGCAGTTGGTCGTTCCTGGGACAGCCTGGACGGTTGTATTGTCGAAGACCTCATATTTGTCAGCACAGTTTGGTGCTGCGACAACCTGAGACGCACCTAAAAGAAGCAGAGTCAAAGTCGTGAAAAGTTTCATGTATTCCCCCTGTTGTCTCAATTTTAGATGAGTCGTCCCGGGAGGGGTCAATGCTCGATTTATTTACCCCACCAAAGCGCGACTTAATTCGAGTCGTAACAGTCCTGAAACACTGTAGATTTTCATCAATACTTCCGAAAAGTACACTATGAGTTTCAGCTTCAAATGGTCGATTCTATTATTGATTCTCCTAGGCGCTGTGGGTTGCACTGATGGCAATCCACAAGTCGACTTTCTCACCATGCCGACAATTCAAAAAGTCGTGAAGCCCGGAACTCCAAGCTCGGTGAATCTTTCGCCAACAACAACGGTGACGGGGGGAAGTTATCAGCTAAAGGGCCGCGTGAGTTATATCACCACGCAAACGGCAATCAGTGGCGGGAACTATAAAATCAAAGGAAAGATTTCATTCTAACCAAGGACCAAGGATGAGTAAATTCAGCACGTTTATTCTTAGTCTTATGTTTTTATCAAGCACAGCGCACGCTGCTCCGAATACATTCGTCTACGAAGGTGTGCTGGAAGACACGAACGGCCCGATTACCAGCGCTTCGTCATTAACTTTGAAAATCTATGATTCCACACTCAGCTGTCTTTTGTACGAAGAAACGCAGTCGGTGACTCCAGGGTCCGACGGCTCGTTCAGTGTTCTTGTGGGTTCTGCCGTTGCGGATGCAAAACGTACCGCAAATGATCCACAGCTGGCGATGTCGACGGTGTTTATTTCAAGTGGAACGGTTCGTACAGCTGGAAGTGCCAACTGTACGACGGGCTACGCGGCGGCGAGTTCCGACAGTCGTCGTCTTGTGATTAACGTGAATGGTACAGACCTTTCTCCAGCGGTGGAAATTTCTTCGGCTCCTTTTGCTGTTGCAGCTGGCACGGCTGACAAGATTGGTACTTATGATACTTCAAAACTTTTGCGGAGCGACGGTACAGCAGCGGTGACAGCCTTGACTGATGCCAAAGTCACTTTGCTGATGAATCTTTTAAATGGCACGGTGGTGACTCCGACCTCAAGCGGGGATGTAGCCAATAAAGGTTACGTTGACGGAGTGACTGCGAATTACTTACCGACATCAACCGTGTTTTCGGGGGATGTCAGTGGTACGTCGAGTAGCTTAAGCGTTGATAAAATCAAAGGGACCCCTGTCGATACAACGGGTCTCGTTGCCAATAAAATCTTAAAATACGATGGAACGAAATGGATTGCGGGCGATGACAATAGCGGCTCGGCGCTGAGTCTCACCAGCGGCAAAATTTGGATCGGTAACGCGAGCAATGGTCCGAGTGAAGTATCTCTTTCTGGAGATGCGACAGTGGCGACGAGCGGCTTGATCACATTAAAGAGCGTTGGCACTGTTGGTACTTACGCAAAAGTCGTAACGGATGCTCAAGGCCGTGTGATTTCGGGGACGGGGCTTACCAGCGGCGATGTTACCGGTGCGCTGGGCTTTTCACCGACGTCAGCTACTTCCGGTTTTATGAATGGCGGCAACTCGTTTGGGGCTGCAGCTTCGCTTGGAACAAATGACTCTCAGTCTTTGAGTTTCAAAACAAACAGTACGACAAAAATGACGATCACGTCGGCGGGTAATGTCGGTATCGGCACGACCACTCCGGCAAATCCATTGGATATCGTTGGTTCTGTGAATGGCATGCTGGCCTCGACGGTGACTAATAATAACTCCTCGGGAACGACATGGTACCGAGTCACGAATGATGCGAGTCACTCCCTGCAATTTGGTGTTGCTGGTACGACTTTTAGCTCGAGCGGTGTTTACGCCCCCAATACAGCAACGATTTATTCCGATGTGAACTTAGCAGGTTTGAATCTCGGAACTGAGGGCGCTCAACCAATGGGTTTCTTCACTAATAATGCACTTAAAATGACTTTGGATTCCTCTGGAAAACTAGGAATCGGCACAGCATCTCCTTCTGCAAATTTAACCGTGGGTGATGGCGCTGCGAATGACGGTATGATCATGGCCCTGGGCTATGGAACCGTTGGTACAAGCGGATCCTCGCTTTCAGTATCAGGCGCCGGAACGCGCATGATGTGGTATCCGAAAAAAGCGGCCTTCCGTGCGGGGGCGGTGTCAGGAACTCAGTGGGATGATACGAGCATCGGAACTTACTCGGTCGCGGCTGGCTTAAGCCCCATCGCTTCTGGGTCTAACTCCGTAGCCCTAGGTAATGGAGCGACAGC
Organism: Bdellovibrionales bacterium; assembly: GCA_018266295.1. Lineage (NCBI taxonomy): Bacteria > Pseudomonadati > Bdellovibrionota > Bdellovibrionia > Bdellovibrionales > Bdellovibrionales bacterium. Next base: position 109,120 of record JAFEAQ010000015.1, read on the forward strand.
CTCTGCGGCTAACGCATTCGCATTAGGGCAAAGTGCCACAGCGACGTCGGCGGCTTCATACGCCATCGGCTCATCAGCAACAGCTCAGGGAACTTCTTCCGTTGCGATAGGATCTTCTGCCAATGCATCGGCAACGAATGCAATTGCCATTGGTTTATCGACTTCTTCGAGCGCCACACACGCAGTTGCTCTCGGTTCCAATGCGACAGCGAGTTCGACAAATCAAATTACTGTCGGTCCTTTTAATTTACCACTTGGAACTGAAAACGCGTCGACATGGGTTGCCACGGACCCTCTCTTTGTGATCGGTAACGGCGCCAGCTCCGCAGCTAAATCAAACGCCATGATGGTACTTAAAAATGGCAATATCGGTATCGGCACAACAGGCGCACCAACAAGCGGTGCGCGCTTAGAGATCGCCGGCAGCGGAGCTTCTGCAAGCTCGATTATTATTCCGCGCGACACCACTGCAAATCGCCCGACCGGCGTGAACGGGATGATTCGTTACGCGACAGATACAAATAAATTCGAAGCCTATGAAAACGGTGCCTGGACAAACATGATCGGCACTGGCGGCGGTTCAGGCACCGTAACTTCAGTGGCGGCTGGCAGTGGATTGACTGGCGGCACGATCACGTCCTCAGGGACTCTGGCGGTGGATTCAACCACGTCTGGTGTTGCTAGTAAAATTTTAGCATTAGATGCTTCAAGTGTGGCGACAGTTTCGGGATTAACTATTAAAGGAAACACTACAGGAACAGCCACTTTGCGCGCGCCTGCTAGTTTCACAAGTTACTCTCTGACTTTCCCGACATCATCAGGCACCAATGGCCAGGTGATGACATCAGACGGGGCGGGGAATCTAAGTTGGACAACTCCGAGTACACTTCCCTCTGGAACGACCGCTGATAATTATTTAAAATGGACTGGTACGAACTGGGCAGAGGCTTCGGTGAACGTAACGACCATCAAAGGAAATCTCGGTACGCAACAGTTCCCAACAAACTGCAAGGTGAGCCAGACCATGGTTTGGAATTCGCCGACGGACTCTTTCATGTGCGCAGATACAAATGCCGCGACAGTATCGACGATGGATAAAACAATCTACGTCAATGCCTCCGGCAGTGATACCGCTTGTAATGGGACGGCCGCTGCAAGTGCTTCAACTCCACCGAATTGCGCCTTCCAGACTTTGCAAAAAGCAGTTGATAGCACGCCAGATTTCATCCGCCATAAAATCACCATCGAAGTCGGTTCAAATCTGACATCTCAAGGGAACGATACGGCGGTGGCAGTTATTAATAAAAATATAGCCGCGCAAAGTATCACGAACGGTCCCTTCTTAATTATTAAAGGATCTACAGGTTCTGAAATTATCAGCCAAGGCGCATTTTCAAATGGGACCGGTATTGTTGTTGGACCAGCCGCCAGCGGGGTTTATATCAAAGAAATCGGTATCAGTGATTTCCAAGATACAGGTATTCGTATTGATGGTGGTTTAGCCGTTATTGATAATGTCATCTTTAATAACAATCGCCGCGGTCTTTCTGTTTCAAGCGCAGGCCGCGCGATGTTAGGTGCAAATATCAATATTAACTTATCAAATTCTTCGGGCACTGATGGTTCTCGCGGGATTGAGGTTTATCAGGGTTCAGTTAGTTCCGAAGCGGCGTTGAATATCAATCTTGGGGCCGCACAAAACAATCGTGGTATTGGTATCGAGTACGGAGATTTGAGTATCGAAGAGCAAGCGACAATTAGCGGTACGGGATCTCAATATCAGACGGGTGTTGAGGTCGGCAATGGTGGCTCTTTGAGAGTTGAAAATAACTACACCTTGCGTGTGAACATGGGCAACAACTATAGCTCAACCGCCGTTCGTGTCAGTAACGGTGGTCACCTCAGTGTTAATGGAACTTTGCAGCCAGAATCTGTTTCAAATACGGCATTAGTCTGTGAAAACAATGCGGTCTGTGATTTCTATGGAGCTTTTTATATTCCGAATACAAGTTCGAGCACGAATGGATATGTCATTGTTAGAAATGGATCTATTTTAAATGCCCAGTTGAGCTTTAAACTTGAAGCCAACACCATCGGAACCGGTGCGGCGGCGATTCAAGTATCCGAAAATTCGATCTTCAAGTTTAACCCAGTGGTGTCTGGCGGCATCTTAAGAGTTTATGGCAATAGCGGTGCGGTTGGGATTCGGGTGACAAATAATAGCCAATTTAAAGTCGAAACATCTATGAGCCACAACTTGGACTTTGTCGGTTTAAACAACATGGCAGAAGTTTCTAATATGAGTTCAGCGACCTTTGCTTCCAACGTGATTGGTGGTAACTCGCTTGCGATGAGTATGGATGATTCTAGTAAAATCACCGCACCAGCGGGCTATGGTTACGCAATACCATACAAAATCTGCCCAGGGGGCATGACTCCTGTTGGAAGTGGCAATGCTGGATTCTGTATGGACACCTCAAACACAACCCAGGCGACTTACTATAACGCCCTCAATACCTGCTCAGGCCGCGGTTTAAAACTCTGTACAAAACAGCAATACGCTATGTATTGCGCTCAAGGAAACACCATCAGTCCAGCAGTCTGGACGGCAAACATCGAAGATCTCACATGCGGTCCATCTAGTTTAAGCGCAGCCGGAGATGTGATTAATATGAATTACTATTTCCGTTGCTGTCAGTAATCAGCATTTAACTTCAGAAAGTAAATATCGGGGAGTCCAAACTCCCCATTTTTTGCCCAAAAAAGCTGGAGTTCGTATCCAACTTTTCTTTTTTAGCTAAAATTACAAATCTTGCGTTAGTAGAAAGCCAACATGGGCAACATAAAACCGGAGGTTATTTCAGTAGATATTGGGCTCTACAAATACTTCTGATAAGTTATATTATGTAACATTACGTATGTAGTAGACTTTATGGGCTAAGTATATGAACCTTCTGATGATTATCCTATATCAGGAGGCTCTTTTATGCGTCTTTTAATGGTGTTTCTAGGCCTTTTTATCCTGTCTACCCAGACCTGGGCTCAGTATCCCATCTTTAAAGTTCCGGGGCTCAAACCCGCTGAAAAAATCCCAGCTTTAAATGCGGATCCAAATTCCATAACAGTTTCAGGTTTGTCTTCAGGTGCTTTTATGGCGGTTCAATTAGGCGTTGCTTATTCGAAGCAAATCAAAGGCGTGGCTGCAATTGCCGGCGGAATTTATAACTGCGCCGAAGGCAATGTTGATACCGCAACAAATGTTTGCATGAAAAATCCCGCAAATATAAAGCCTGAAACCTATATGGATCTGGCGAAATCAAGCTTCAAAAAGTCTCTGATTGATGATCCCGCGAACCTAACCCAACAGCGGGTGTTTATTTTAAACGGAACCGAGGATAAAACCGTGGCTCCCATTGCGGGCCACAAACTCGAAGAATTCTACAAGAGTTTTGGTGCAAATCCGCGCACGGAATACAGTTTAAAAATGGGCCATGCCTTCCCGTCCAATAAAGGAAAAAACGAGTGCTCAGTTAGTCAGTTTCCATGGCTGAATAACTGTAAATATGATGGCGCAAAAGCCATTCTTGAGACGCTCTATGGACCTTTAAATCAGGTTTCAAAAAAGCAAACCACTAGCGGCGAACTATTAACCATCGATCAAACGGAGTTTGCAAAAGCCGATGCAAAGATGCTGGATGCCGGAAACCTCTATATTCCGTCTGTATGCCGCGATAAAAAAACGCAATGTCGAATCCACGTGGCGCTTCACGGATGCCTCCAGGGGCCTAATATCGTGCAAAAAGCCTTTATCGAAGATGCGGGATACAATGAATGGGCTGATAAGAACAAAATCATCGTTCTCTACCCAGCCGTCGGTATGGGTTCTGGAAATCCGAATGGTTGCTGGGATTGGTTCGGCTATACCGGAGAAAATTACGCCGTCAAAAGCGCTCCGCAAATGACGGCGATTATGAACATGGTCCAAAGGCTTACAGAAAACTAATTAGTTATCGTAAGTCCACTCTTTGAAGCCCAGTTTGACTGCGGCTTCGAGATTGCTGCGATCGATTTCATAAACGTTGGAATTACCCGTTGGCGATCCGCAAACTTGAATGCGCATCATCCCGTCATTTTTATTAAAGCTCGAATAAACTTTGATATCTTTTAGCTCTTTTTGCATGTCAGGGATAGGAATCGCTTTGCCTTGACCACATTGCAAAGAACCGTCTGGTTTATAGACTTTAACACGGTCCAATTTAGATTCCGGTTTCATGGTTGTACCTCCAGAAGTCGCTGCCGCAGCCGCTGCAGGTGTCGCATTTGCAGAATTGTGTGCATTCACGCACTTACCTGTTGCGCAACCCAAAAGCACCGCGCTCAAAACACCTGCATAAATCCATTTAGCCATGAAGTCCTCCTTAATTCTGGAAAGCACACTCTATTGAAGGTATGGAATCCATTGCGGATAAGTCCACTTGGCTTCCATTGCATAGACATTGGCTTCGCCTGAGATGAAATAAATGTGGTTGGCTTTGTCATCAATTGATGGAGTCGACATAATTCCGCGGCCTGGGTCAAAAGATGAAACGACTTTTCCGGTATTTGCATCCAAGAATCGCAAACGCCCTTGAGATTCACCGAAAACGGCGAGGCCTTTATAGACTTTCACTTGAGTTGGAATGCCTTCTTTCACAGAGTAAGTCCAAGCCTTTTGCCCATTACCTTTTTGGAGCGCCCAAACCTCACCAGAGGTTGTGGAGTAATAGATCTTATCGCCGGCAATCGTAACAGGGTAGTACCCTCCCCCATCGATTTTCCACTGGACGTCCCCTTTTTGCGCATTCACGCAATAGAGTTTGTCGTCATAACCTGAAATATAGATCTGATCGCCATCAATAATCGGCGAAGCATCGATATCGCGGAATTTTTTATTTTTATTCAGTGGCAATTCCCACTGCAAATTGCCGGTTTTAGCATTTAAACTCACCAGAGTTCCGTCACTGAAGCCCACAAACAGATTGCCATCTTTCAACGCCGGCTTCGAACCGCCACGAATTGAAAAGTTTGAATTGTCCTGACGTGAATACAACCAAACTTGGCGGCCGGATTCTGCATCCAAAGCATACACCACGTTGGCGCCGCTTAAGAAATAAACCACACCGGTGGCTGTATCTAACAAAGGCTCGGCGATGTTTTCAGAATGAGTCGGAAACGTCCAAAGAATTTTGCCGGTTTTAGCATTCACGGAATAGAATAAGCCATCGCTCGCACCAAAGAACAGGCGATCATTCACTAGAGCCGCGCCCGCCTCGACCCCGTTCAGGATCGGAAGGCGCCACAGTTGGCGGCCGGAATCACGGTCGTATGCCGTCATTCCGTCAATCGCATTACCTTGAATCAGAATATTTCCCAAAATCACCGGCGTCATGCGGTTGATTTTGCGAAAAGCGAGATTGTCCTTTTCGGGAGCTTGGCGGACCCATACATCGCGAACTGCAAACACTCTTTTTTCTGCCGTACGGCTCATAAGAGACTCAAAGCTGGAACAGCCTGAGAGTAAAACCAACATTGCAACTACAGAGAAAAAAGCGCTGATTTTCAAAGTACAGTCCTTTGTTTAAAACGACCGAGATTAGCCGGCGTTCTTTTTAAGTTTCAGCAAACGAAGATATTTCTCAGCATCTTTGCCAAGACCTGTCTCGCCTGCTTCTGGATTTTTAGTATCCTGAGAGTTTTGGCTGACTTTCTTGTAAAGCTCTTCCGCTTTCGCAAGATCATTCATTTTCTCATAGCAAAACGCAGATTTTAAACGAAGAGTGTCGTGCATGAACACGGCCTGAGATTGACCCAAAACTTTGCCCCATTGTTCAACCGCACCTTTGCAATCGTCTTTATCAGAAAGAATATTGCCGTATTGAGTGAGTACGATCGCAGAGATCAAGTCTTTACCAGAGCTTTTTGCCGCCACTTTTTCAAGAGACTGAGCCGCATCGTCGAATTTTTTGTAGTTCACATAGATTTCGCTCAAGTTCAAAGCCGCCATTTGTGCTGCTTTTGAATCCGGATGCTTTTCAATCACAGATTTAAAGCCAGCCACTTCAGGACCGTAATCTTTTTCAAGATCTCCAGAAGCTTTCACTTTTGGTGTTTCTTTTTCTTTACCCATTGGCGGACGAAGAGCTGATCTTTCAGCTTCATCAAAACCACGTTTTTTATCGAGGTAGCTTTTTTCAAAACCAAAGTAAGCTTCTTGAGCTTGCGACTCTTTACGTTCTGACATGTTGCTCATCAAAGACCAGCCCACACCAATAACGATAAACGCGATCAATCCAACAATCACAGCGCGAGAGTGGCTTTGAGACCACTGGAAGCCCTGATTCAGGGTTTTAAGAACTTGATCTGGGTTTCTTACTTCGTCTTTAGAAAGCTTTGTGCTCAAACCGGTATCCTCTTTAAATAGTTAGAATCATAGATAAACAATGGTGATTATTGAATGATGCTGAGGGGTTAAAGTCAAGACGCCTTTTCGTGGTGACGGAAAGGGGAAGTGGCCTCGGATGAAGTGCGTTAGTGTGATGATTTTGTGGGCTCTTGGTGGCTCCGCCGGAGTGTGTCCATCCATGAGAATCGAGGACTCTGTCCTCGAGCTCCAGCTACAACCGGCCATCGTGGCCGTCTGTCCAACGTACAGTGAAAACAAGTACTCTAGCGCCGAATTTTATTTCCCAAGTTATGTCGGAAGGTCGGCCACGATGGCCGAGCTTTCAGGGGTTCGGGGACAGAGTCCCTGACTGCAGGAGGCAGGAAGAACTGCAGAGCCACCACCCAAATCCCCGCCCACGGCAAAAAAAAGCCCCTGCTTTCGCAGAGGCTTCGAATTCAAACCTAAACTCTTACTCTTAACGGTTGTTAACTTCGCGCAGAGTCGAGAACGCACGGCTGGATTTACCAGGGTGACGTTGCTTGAGGCGACCGATTGTTTTGATGCGTTCTTCCGCAAGACGGTCAGCAGCTACGTGAGTGCCGATATTGTCGCGTTTTGCGATTTCAAACACTTTCATACAGTTGTCATAAACCTTACGAGTTTTATCAAATGCGCGATCTGGAGAGTAACCTTCAAGCTCAACGAAAACGTTCATCAAGCCACCGGCATTGATCACGTAGTCTGGAGTGTACAAGATACCCAATTCACGCAATTGATCGCCATGACGAGCTTCAGCAAGCACGTTATTTGCGCCACCTGCGATCACTTTTGTTTTCAATTTTGTGATGGTGTTGTCATTCACAACCGCACCTAATGCGCATGGAGCGAAGATGTCACACTCTACAGACAAAATGCCGTCTGGGTTGGAAACTTCACAACCAAATTGGTCGTGCATGTTTTTAACGCGGCCTTGATCGATATCAGCAACAACAACTTTCGCGCCTTCTTCAATCAAGTACTTCACAAGGTTAGAACCTACGTTGCCCAAGCCTTGAACAGCGACTTTCAAACCTTTCAATGAATCAACTCCGAATTTTTCTTTCGCAGCAGCTTTAATCCCCATCAAAACGCCGTGCGCCGTGTAAGGAGATGGATCACCTGAACCGCCGAAGCCTTTTGGAATCCCCGTCACCCAAGGAGTCTCCATGAAGATGTGCTCCATATCAGTGACATTCGTACCAACGTCTTCAGCTGTGATGTAGCGACCGTTCAAAGAGTTCACAAATTGACCGAAAGCGCGGAAAAGGCCTTCAGATTTAGCCGATTTTGAATCCCCGATGATCACAGCTTTACCACCGCCCAAGTTGAGCCCTGCAGCAGCTGCTTTATAGGTCATCCCTTTAGAAAGACGAAGAACGTCAACAAGAGCTTCTTCTTCATTCTTATAGTTCCACATTCTGGTACCACCAAGAGCCGGACCCAAAGCCGTATTGTGGATTGCGATGATCGCTTTCAAACCAACACTTGGGTCGTTACAGAATACTACTTGCTCATGGTCGCCGTGCTTAGAAATCAACTCGAATGTTCCCAAAAGAATCTCCTTTGTCTGAGACATATCTTAATTTTGTAACGAAGAGATGATGGGGACTTTTGAGTAAAAAGACTAGTAGTTATGCTCCGCGATAGTTCCTGTCATTTTAGAACGCTTCGCCGATCAAAAAGTAAGCACCACTTTCTTTGTTTGTAACCCCGAAATCCAGACGTAGTTTTGTTCTATTCTCCGGGTCCAAAGTGTACTGAATCCCCGCTCCACCAGAGTAAAAACTGTCCGCAGAGTTGAGGTCGCTGATCTTTGTAGCCATGCGCGCCACGCCGGCAAAAATGGCAGGAGTCCACTTGATGTTCTTTTCAAATCGGAGTTCGGTCTGAAACATTCCAAGGGCTTTATCCCGATACTGACCAGCGTAAAAACCGCGCATCCGTGAGCCACCACCAATGGAATTCAAATATTGAAACGGCACTTGATCGCCCTGAACTTCAGAAGCCACTAATTGAGCCGCGCCAATCCAACGAGGCGCGATCGTCACATACTGCCGGAGATCAAATTCGATTTTACGAAAACGCTGAAGATCTTTGTTCCCTTCGCGATCCTTTGGATCATAGAAGCTCTGATTGATTTTATACCACGACCCTTGGCGAGGTGCTTGCGGGTAGTCCCGTTCATCCCATTCAAGTCCCACATTCAAAGAAAGCACTTGAATACTTTGAGCGATGTTTTGAATTTCTTTTTCCATTTCGCCACCGACTTCATAGTCGATGACTTTTCGAAGGTCCTGAGCGACGCCTCCACGGATAAAAAGTCTGTCATAGATATTTTTGCCACCCGTTACGGCCATGATAAAACTATTCTCGGTGTATTTCTCTGGCGAGCTTAAGGAGTTTTCAACGCCACGACCATAGTATTTATTCGGGAAGTAGCTATAGAACAAAACGCCCCCGAGCTCCCACTCCCCGCCCGCTAAATAGAGACGGGGAGCCAGGCTCACCATCGCTTGATTGTTAAACGTGACCGAGGCCGTCGCCATGATGCTCGACGTATGACCCTCTTTTTCTTTCCAGAGATTCTTAATTGCAAGCAGGCCACCGGCAAATTTGGTTTCCGGAGTGTAGTAAGCAATCGGCAGCAGGATCAGTTTCTTGGAGTAATCTTCTTTCGCAGGAACAGCCTCACTCAAAGTTTCTGCAGACTCGGGGGAATCCGTACTCTCTTGAGCGAAGCTGCTATTTACAAATGCAATCAGTACAAAGGTCAGGATGATTTTCTGCATCCTTTAGAAATAACTTACTTCAAGATAATCTTCCACTGTTTTAACGAGCCTGTATCTTGAGCAAGGCTATCAACGATTTTCAATTTCCAAGTGCCAGCAAGCGCTTGCTCTAACGGACTCAAGCTCGTCTCGGAAACAAGACTCTCACCAAAAACACCTTTGATATCGCGGGCGCGCCCGCCTTTGTTTTTACGAAGCACATAGCTCTTTCCATCCGGCGCAATCAATGTCAGTACGAGGTCGCCAGAGTAAGAATGCTCAATATCGACTCCAACAAGAACTTTTCTTCCTGCAACAGCTTCCGGCACAGGAATGCTAGACACAATACCAGTAGAGTTCTTATCCGGAATTGCAAGACTGCCAGAGGCACTCACAAAAACACTCTCTGCAGGAGGTTGGGGTGAAGGACTCGGTGTTGGGCCTGGCTGCGGGTTGCCGCTTTCCGGAATGAGGCTACTAACCTGATCAATGCGGGTTACATCTTCGCCGCGACAACCATCTGCAGGACAGCGGTTGGAAACATAGCACGAGCCTTTAGCCACAAAGTCCGTATCGCCACGAACAAGAATCCCCACAATTTCGCCTGTTTCGGAGTTAAACACGGCGGATCCCGAGTTGCCACCGTAGGTATCAAGATTTGTCGTTAAAAATGTCGAGCTGATCTTACGAACCTTACCGCCGGAAGCAACCTTCGTCGGTAAACCCGACGGATGACCGATCACGGTCACAGCATCCCCAGCTGCGGCGACACGTGAACGTTGCAGCTTTAAAACGTCGTGATTGGCCACAGGACGATCGATTTCAATCAAGGCGTAGTCGGACCCTGCGGCCTCTTGCTTACGCGAAATAATGCGTTTACAAGAGTAAACTTCCGACGTCGCGACACTGGCCGGATACTTCCCCGCCTGTTTGACGGAATAACCAAAGACAAAACGGACATTGGCACAATCAGACGCATCTTTCACACAGTGACCCGCAGTGAGAATGAGATTTGAACCAACAAGCGAGCCCGAGCAAAAGGCCCCGGCGGGCTGATCATAATAAGGCTCACTGGTGCAGAGCATGTTTTGCTTACCGAAACCATCGCTCGGCAGACTAAAGCTGGACACACCTTGTGCTTTCAGACTTGAACTCTCAATCAGCGCTACGGTAGAGTCGGCAAGATTTCGATGGAGAGAAGAAGTCACTTCATAGAGGTCTTTGCGATCATCATCGCCATAGATCAGCTTATCCCATACTTTCTGGTCTTCGACACCCGCTGTTGTCGTGTCAGTGGACTCTTCTGCAGGCCCTGCACATGCGACCACGTTACATAGGATCAAAATTCCGAAACTTAATTTTAAAATTTGCGAAAGGCTAAAAAACATCTGTCCTCCTTGACAGGATACTTGTGGGAGGACGGATATTTAGTGCATTTCGGTTAGTTACATTCTTGGAGCTTTTTGGCACTGGTTCATGAATGAGTGGTTCCGAATGGGAACAGGGATCTGGCCCTTGATCTTAAATCCGCAAAACACAATAGTCATTGAACGCGATTTTTCATATGCTTTTAAGGCATGAAACACCTCTTCTTTTTCACTATCTTGATCGGCCTCCTTGGCGCTTGTTCAAAAGGAAACGAGGATGTCGGCATCCCCGCTCTTGACGGCAATAAACTCAGTGAAATTTCGAAATCTTTTTGCGCTGTAGGAGAAAAATTGGTCGAGCTCAATCTCGATCCGGTTCCATTGCAATTTGAATTGCTAAATTCTCCGGGAACTATTCTTGCGTTTATTAACGGCACTGGCGCGTGCGCTCTTTCAAAAGATGTGAATGATAACTGGGGCGATGGCTGGTTTGGACTGCAAATTCATGCGACATGCCTTCCGAACAGCAGTTTCTGGAAAATCACTGACGGTTACAACGCCAACGATACTCGCTACTATAAATTGGATAGCGCGGATCCATCAGGACTTCCGACGATCGATATGTGGGGATCACGCACTCTCAATACCGTTTACGCCCGCGATCACTACGGAATGCGCGTGATGAAATGCGCTCCGACAAACTCGAAGCCGCGCTCTGTGAATTAAAAAGCAACACATAGTAAACAAGACGAAGATCATAACTTTCTGAATAGACTTGGCTTGAAAGAGTGAGTTTTTTTAGAATAACCGTATATGAAATACTCTTGGGTTTTCTGTCTCATTATTCTAACTGCGTGCTCTAAGACTTTTAACAATAGTCAGCCCGCCAATTTTGACAAAACGAAACTTGAATCTTTGGCGCAAACTTACTGCGCTTCAGGCGAAAAACTCACTGAATTGGACTTAACTCCCTTGTACTTAGACTTTGAAGATCTCTCAGCCCCTGTGTATGGAATTATGAATGGAACAGGACGCTGCGCTCTTACTGGAGATATTCACGATGCCTGGGGTATTGGTTGGTTTGATGTGACCATCAACTCTTCATGTGTTCCTAATGGCAGCTTTTGGAAAACTAGAAAGAGTGAGTTGCTTTCGCCAACAAAATATTACACCTTTGAAAGCATCGATCACCCCGAAGATCCTCTGCTTGAAATGTCAGGAGCACGAGATCTCAACTCGACTTATGCTCGCGATCACGCCGGCCTTCGGCCTCTGAAGTGCATTTCAAACAGTGCGCAATAGTTGGGAAAATAAAATAATCCCCAGAACCAAAACCGAAACCCCTAAAAGATAGCTAAAAACACGGTAAAATCGGAGGTTTTTAGTCAGCCTGTGGGTTTCTGCTTCGAAATTGACTTTTAAAGCGCGAATTTCCACTTCCAGAGCCTCGCGATGACCTATTTCTTCGTTGATCTTTAAGAGAGCTTTTTCGTGCAAAATCTGTGGGTCTTTACCGATGAAATATTGCGGAGTTAAGCCCGGGATTTTTTCCTGCAAAGTCATATACCACTGCAAAGCCCGCCAAATATGCGGGGGAGCTTCTTCCCCGTCGCGATTCCAACGCGTCCAAGCCGATGGATCAACCATCAAAAGTTGGCAGATTTTTCGCTGAGAAAGGCCTAAATCCGTGCGAATTTTCTCGAGATTTCCAAGCTGCTTTTGAATCACCGATACTTGGGCCTCATAAAACATCCGAGATGAGGTTTTAGATCGGACCCCCTGGTCTAACCCTTCAAAACCATCCAAAAAACCCGATTTATTTGCCTCGCGAGTGGGATTTCTTTCGGTTTCTATTTCCATCGCATCCTCCAAATTGACGCTTTGCATTTACTTACAGTCTTGTTGTGTTTTGCAATTTAAGTATTGTGATTTACACATAAAGACGTTGTGAAATACAATTAATGATGAAATAAGGCCATTGAGGGGTCAAGCTAAATACTTGATTTCTATGAAAGATTTTAAATTGAGGGGTTAGATAAGGGCTTTTTCGATTTTGCCTCAAGCTTTTAGTTATTTTCTTTAGTACTAAGTATCTGAAATAACGAGTATTTTTATGTTTGAAATATTCAGAATTTCAACTTTATGCAGTGCATTTACAAAATGACTCAACGCATTCATAAAAATCACATCCACTCGCGTGATAAATGCAATGCGTTATTCGTATCGGCATTTCTAGGCTTTTCTTTACAAAGGTCTGGGGCTTTTTAATCATCAAATAACGACAATTTTCAACGACAAGCATCCTGGGTTTTTCATCGATATTTTGAGGTTTCATTTTGGCTAGTTCAGCGGTTCGATACTCACTCAATAAAAACAAGTATCTTTTGCCGCCTGAAGTCGAAAGGCTCAAAAAGATCATCACGGATTTTCAAGATAAAGACCCCCGCAACTGCCTACTCATCGATCTCGGACTTCGGACCGGGGCCCGCGCCCAGGAGCTTTTGAATCTTTCAATGGCGGATCTGAATACCTACGATGAAAGTGTTTTTATCCGAGGCTTGAAGAACTCCAATGACCGGGAAATTCCGCTTCATTCCGACTTTTTTAAAAGACTGCACAGATTCGCAAGCGCCCAGGACGGCCGACATGTCTTCGGCATCAGTTATCACCGCCTGTATCAAATCTGGGAGCTTTACAGACCTGTTCCGAAGAAGTTTCACTCATTGAGGCATACTTTTGCGATCGAGCTCTATCAGAAAACCAAAGATCTGCGCTTAGTCCAGGTCGCCTTGGGACACAGAAATATCACTAACACGATGATCTATGCTGATTACGTCTATTCTCAGCAAGAACTCAGAAAGCTGATTCTCTGATGAAGAAGATCGTCGCCGGGATTTTAGTTTTAGCGGTTGTTGCCTGGGGATCTTACAATTTTGGCCACAAAGCAGGCCTGGCGGAAATCGATATCGGAAAAGGCGAAGAAAAAGCCAAAGAAGACCTGATCGCCCTCACGCGCAGTGATTTTGAAGAATATCAGAAGCTAAAAACCCTCGAAGAACGCTATCAAAAGGCCGACGAAATCCTCGGCAAAGTCGTCACGATCTTTTTAGCCGACCTGGGGATCCGATTAAGTTACAAACCGGTGGGGGCCGGGGAGTTGGGAACCTCCTGCCCGCCCGCTCCCGTAGTGCGATGTCCGACGCCCCCGCCGCAAGCGCGCGCGGCTCCAGAAGCGCCATCCCCAACACCGAAGTCGAATCTGACGTGGCTGCGTGAGGAGCTGCGCCTTGTGAATGAAAACAATGCAGAAGACGCCCTCAGAGATCTCAAGAAAATGATCATTCCGGATTTCTTTAGCGCCATTCAATCTGCCCAACCAATGACCACTCAGGATGCCCTAGCCATTGAGGGAAAATTTGCCGGCGAAATCAATTTCATCAACCATAAAGAGAACAAATCCGACTGGCTGATAGATTGGGAGGTTCATTTGCGCTCGCCGACCTCGATGACAGGCCCGATGCTGATCACGCTCACGAATAAGTCCACCGGGAAGGTTTTCAGCCGCACTAAAGGCAATACGCCGGGCAAGGATTTTATGAAAATCCCCGGGAGCCGAGGACTCCTCGTCAACGTCTATGGCGACGATGGGTATATTCAGATTTATCCGTTTGAAAATAAGAATACCTGGCTCGGCAACTACTATGGAAAAGTCAAACTAGGGACTTACCAAATGACCGGCCAGGTTCGTTTGAACCGCGTTCAATAATTACTTAGAAAGATCGTAGCAAGAAACTTGGTCGCCGCTTTGTGTGAACAAGTAGATACTGTCATCACCGTTCATTCCGACTAATTTGCCTGTTTGCGCTTCGAAGATAAGTCCATAAGGGTTATCACCTGGGTAAGATTTCACTTCGATATAGAGCTTGCTGGTTTTGTTAAACTTCATCGTGATAATAGCGAGGTCGTTGTACTCTTCTTGACCACCCTTGCCGAAGAGAGCTTTGATTTCAGCAAAACTCAAAGCTTGAGATGTGTATTCGCGCTCAAGCAGGTGCTGATTCACGAGGTTTAACTGGAAATCAGTCAAAGACTTGACCTCTCTGATATCTAAAGACTCTACTTCTTCATAGTCCACTTTAGAGCCTTCTTCAGCTTCGAGTTGGCAAAGCTCCACAGGCAGGCTGGATAGTTTCGGCAATGGATTTGCCTCAGCGTTTGCAACCATTGCCATCGTTAAAAGACCGAAAACCACCAATACTGACTTCATCTGAAACTCCTTGGGAATGGCAAGGGTTCTACGGGAGTCCCCAAGGGTTATCAATTGCGTAAGGAAAAGCTTATTATGCCTGAATGGAATAGTATTTTTTGCGTACGTTTAGCTTGGCTTTAAAAAGGGAAACGCCCGAGTTGGGGGGGGGGATACTCAGGCGTTTAGGGGGTCATTTGAATTTTTATCTAAGCCGGATCAAATCTTAGAATGATTTGTCAGCAGCTTTAATTTCGTTAGCCAAACGGTTCATTTGCTTATCTTCTGATGGACGGTAGTGAACCATTTCTTTGTCGTAAGTTGTGAAAGCTTTTTTAGTCGGTGTATTCACACTCGAGTCGAAAGCGCCAGCGACTTCAACCATTTCTTTTTTAGGCATTTGCGCTTGGCGAGTCTCGTTCATTTGTTCTTTGAGTTCGTTACGCAATTGCATTTGGGCATTTTGATTCTCATTGATCATCGCGTTGAAATCTTCAACTTTAGCAGAAGAGATTGCAGGGATCATCATTGCCACTACGAGAGAGAGAAGAGTTGTTTTCATAAGGTCCTCCAAGTTTTAATAATTCGGCTTATACCTAGTACTAAAGCAAGCACGGTGCCAACCCAGATGCGCTACGATGGATTTGGAAAACGTGCCAATGTATCACCCCGGGAAACTGCCAATTTGGGGGTACAACTGTTCGGTTTCTAACAGGAAGGGGCTCTCTAAAATGCAGCCGATGCGAGCTCGTGCTTGCCTCGGTGGTTTTGGTGGAATATTGTCTCACATTGAGATGATTAAAAGCCTATTCCCGACCGACATATACTATGCCCCACTAACCACTGACGGCGCCAAACGCCTGAATAAAGACCTCCTACAGGAAAGCCTCAAATTTAGCGAGATTGATGAGGCCGGAATTGAGTGGTCGGCAAAGAACTACCGGGGCGGCTATACCTCTTATGGGTCGATTGCTCATCTTCACCAGGTGTCTACAACCTTTGAGGACCTTAAAAAGGCCATCGATAAGCATGTCCGCAAGTATATTAAGCACCTCGAGATGGACGTCGATCCAAAGCAGATCCAAATGACAAGCTGCTGGATCAATATCATGCCGGAAGGGACCTTCCATACCATGCATATCCACCCTCTTTCTGTGATCAGCGGGACCTATTACGTGCAAACTCCGAAAAACTGCAGCGCGATCAAATTTGAAGACCCGCGCATGGTGGGCTTTATGGCCTCCCCTCCGCGTGCTGAAAATGCCCAAGAGCGCAACCAGCGCTTCGTGGAGTTAAAACCTCAGGCGGGCCATGTGGTGCTGTTTGAAAGCTGGATGCGCCATGAAGTGCCGCAGAACCAATCATCCACTGAGCGTATCAGCATCAGCTTTAACTACGACTGGATCTAAGTGCGATGTCGGCGATGTTGGAACTGCAAAATATCCAAAAGAAATTCGCCGATCGCGAGATTTTAAAATCCGTCAGCTTAGAGCTCGGTGAAGGTGAGTTTCTTTGTGTGCTTGGCCCCTCGGGTTGTGGCAAATCTACTTTGCTGCGGATCATGGCGGGACTTGAAACATCGAGTAGTGGACAACTAACTTGGAAAAACTCGGATCATAACTTTGCCTTCGTCTTTCAAGAGGCCCAATTGCTTGCTTGGCGAAACGTTTTAGAAAACACTCGTTTGCCGTTAGAGCTGCAAAAACAGCCCGAAGATATTCAAAATAAAAAATCCCGCGAGGCTCTTGAAAAAGTTCAGCTGAATAATTTTGAAAACCATTTCCCCCATGAGCTTTCTGGCGGGATGAAAATGCGCGTGTCTATTGCTCGCGCCCTCAGCTCTTCACCGCGAGTCCTGTTTATGGATGAACCGTTTTCTGCATTAGATGAGGTCACGCGCTTTTCGATGCAAAAACAATTGCGTGATCTTTGCGAAAAAGAAAAACTCAGCGTGGTGTTTGTGACGCACTCGACTTATGAAGCGGCCTTTCTTGCAGACCGCGTACTCATGATGAACACCAAAGGCGGCGAGTTCATTTTAAATGAAAAGATTCAATACTCTTCCCAGCGGACCGAAGACCTGCGCAGCTCCAACGAATACCAGGGGATGGTCACAAAGATTAGTCACAAAATGCAGGAGGCCTTCCGATGAAGCGTCTGAATTGGCCTGCCATCGTAAGTTTTATCGTAGCGATTGCTGTGTTTGAAATCGCTGTGCGCCTTGACTGGATTCCAGCTTTCTTGTTCCCGGCACCTAGCACGGTCGTTGAAACTTTCTGGGAAAATAAATCAGACTTTACGACGGCATTCATTGAGACCTTGCGTGGTTCAATGACCGGATTGCTACTCAGTATTTTCTTCGGCACCGGACTTGCCGTTTTATTTTCTCTTTCAGCGTTTCTACGAAAGTCTATTTTGCCGTTTGCAGTTTTCTTTCAGACAGTCCCGATCATCGCAATCGCTCCGCTCTTGGTTATTTACTTTGGCTTCGGCATGCCAACCGTAATTGCGGCGGCCTTTATCGTTTCTATTTTTCCGATCATTGCAAATACTCTCTTGGGCCTTGAAAGCGTTTCTAAAGCAGAGCTTGAATTATTTAAACTCTATGGCGCCACCCAGACTCAGAGCCTGTGGAAGTTAAAATTCCCAACGGCCTATAGTTCTATTTATGCAGGCCTCAAGGTTTCGATTGGTCTTGCGATCATTGGCGCGATTGCCGGCGAATTTGTAGCTGGCGGCGGTCTTGGCGCTATGATTGATTCCGCACGCACTCAGCAAAGAATTGATATCGTGTTTGCGGCTCTGGCGTTGCTTTCTATCATGGGTCTAGCTTGCATCTTTTTACTTAAAATACTTCACCGAACTCTTCAAAAAATCCGCCCTTACGGATTGAACCTAAAGGATTAGCTTATGAAAGTTATGTTACTCAGTTTATTGCTTGGTATCGCATTTACAAATTCCGTTTCATTTGCTGCACCAGCGACGAAAATCAAACTCGCTTTGAATTGGAAAGCAGAACCTCAGTTCGGTGGCTTCTATGCGGCTCAGCTGAATGGAGAATTTAAAAAGCGCGGCCTTGATGTCGAAATCCTAGAAGGTGGCTCCGGCACGCCGACAGTGCAAATGCTTGGTGCCAACAAAGTCGACTTTGCGATCGTCAGCGCAGAGGAAATCATCGTGGCGCAAGACCGTGGATCCAGCATCACAGGACTTTTTGCCACTTATCAAACAAATCCCCAGGCGATTATGACCCATGAAGAGAGACACTTTAAGTCTTTGCAGGAAGTTTTTAATTCTGAAGGCGTTCTAGCAATTCAAGCAGGTCTTTCTTATGCGCAGTTTTTGATGAAGAAATACCCAAAGCCAAAGGCGAAGATCGTTCCCTATTTGGGCGGAATTACGAATTTCACAAAAGACCCGCAATACTCTCAACAGTGTTTCTTTACTTCGGAACCACTTGTTGCTGAAAAAGCTGGACTCAAAGTAAAGACCTTCTTAGTTTCTGAGGAAGGTTTTAATCCGTATACGACGGTGGTTGCTATCAACACAGAAGCATTGAAAAAAGATTCCAAGACAGCCAAAGCAGTGGTTGAAGCTGTTCGCGCAGGCTGGCAAGAGTATTTGAAAAATCCAGAGCCCACAAACAAGCTCATGGCGGGAATCAATAAAGCGATGGATGCAGAGACCTTTACAAAGAGCGCCGCTGCTCAAAAAGATCTGATTGAAACGACTGAAACCAAACAAAAAGGTCTTGGTTTCATGTCCTCTGAGCGCTGGCAAAGTTTGATCTCACAGTTGAAAGAACTTAAAATCATCAAGAAAGACCTTAAAGCTCAGGATATGTATCAGGTGCTCTAGTGCAAATTCGTGAACTGGAATTAAAAGACATCCCCGCGGTGAAAGTTTTCACTGATGAAGCCATCGGTAAGAATTATTTCTCGGTCGCGGAGCTCGAAGAGAATTTTAAAAAATCTTCTTCAAACGGAGTGATGTGCTCTTTTGTTCTAGCAGACGGTGAGAAAATTTTTGGTCTGCGCCTCGCCTACCCGCCAGGTCTTTGGACCAAAGGTAAGGGTAAAAAACTTCGCAGTGATCTCTGGCAGGTGCCGCAGAACAAAGCCGCCTACTTTCAAAGTTTGTTCTTAGCTGACAGTGTTCAAGGTCAGGGCTGGGGCCCGAAGCTTTCTGCGGCAGCTATCGCCGCTTTTAAAAAGCTCGGTGCCGGAGCGATTGTGACTCATGCCTGGAAAGAGTCGCCGAATAATTCTTCGATCCGCTATTTGACCAAACAAGGCTTTCAATCTATTGCGACTCATCCTGAATACTGGATTGATGTCGATTACGAATGCGTCCGCGACGGCAAACCCTGCCGTTGTACTGCGGAAGAGATGATTTTATATCTCTCCGAAAGGAACCCATGAGCATTTCTTTCTGGCTCGACCAATCAACGAACTCTCAGACAAAAACCTACGACTTCATTATTGTCGGCGGCGGTATTGCCGGACTTTCAACTGCTTATTGGCTGCAAAAAGAAGATCCCAACGCAAAAATCGCGATCATAGAAAAGGACCGTATTGGTTTTGGCGCCTCTGGTAGAAACGCAGGGTTTGTGACTTGCGGTTCGACGGCCCACTTTATGAAGCTCAACCAGCAGTTCGGCACAGCCAAAGCCACCGAGATCTGGAAGTTCTCTGAACAAAACCGCGAGCTTTTAAAACAGCACGTGATCGAAGACCAAGCGGATCTCGTGGACTATCGCCAGACTGGGTCTTGTACCGTAGCGCCCAATGAAGAGATGTGGCAAAAGTACCGCGACACCGCGGCAATCATGAAGGCCCATGGTCTTGCTATTCAAGAAGTCGATTCTAACTACATGGAAAGCGATTACGGCGTTGTCGGCTTCCTAGGCGGCATTGAGTATAAGGGCGACGGTTTCGTGCATCCTGTGAAGCTTTTAGAGCGTTTAAAAGCAAAACTCAAAGTAGACATCTATGAGGCTACCGAAGTTTTTGCGATAGAAAACCACGGCAAGGTCCAGCGACTCAAAACCGATCGCGGTGTTTTTGAATCTCCGAAGGTTTTACTGACTCTAAATGCGTATTTGCCGATGGTTTTAAAGAACTTCAAAAACCTGATCACTCCTAATCGCGGCCAGATCTTAGTGACAGAGCCACTCCCACAATTTGTAAAAGGCCCTTGTTATCTGACGAAATACTTATGTTACTTTCGCCAGCTTCCGAGCGGTCACCTGCTGATTGGCGGATTTAGAAATCTATCGATAGAGACTGAGAACAATCTCTTAGACCAAACAACCGAAGTGATTCAAGAGGCTCTTATTAAATTTGTCAGAGAGACCTTTAAGCACGGTAAATCCGCAAAGGTTGCTTATCAATGGTCTGGCATCATGGGCTTTACTCCGGATGAGCAAATGATTATCGGAACTTTGCCTGAAAACCCAGGCGTGAGTTTGATGGCAGGTTGTTCTGGACATGGCATGGGTCTTAGTTTCCATGCTGCGAAAGTTCTGGCCGGCAATCTTTTCGGCCGCGAAATTCCAGAGCATTTAAATTTAAAACGTTTTCATAAAGAGATTACTTAGGCGGTGCCGGCGGGCGGACGGTCACAACGACCACTCCCCGATTGCGGGCATAGCGAATCGAATCATCCAGGCGAGAACGATCTATACCGGCCGAAGTTAAATTCACCAGCATGGCCCCATCGTCGGTGGCCTTCATAATCGCATGACCGAGATTATTGTAATCAACCGCACCCACGGAAGGCACGGCATAGGCTTCTCGTTGTACGAGCTTGTTTTGTTCCATAGATTCAACTGGACGAAGTTCTAATGCCGGCTGACCTTGAGCATTCACCGTCTTCACGAAAAAGCGCGGATCAAAGGCATAGAGTTCCGGCAGCTCGCCAACATAGGCAACTTTTGAAGAGCCCGTTTGCTGGGCCTTTACAATAAGCTGTTTCAGAAGTTTTTCATCTTCAGCGACATAAGGTTTTGGCTTTGTCTTTTCATCAGCCTTTACTGCAGGTAACTGCGCCAATACCGACGCAGGCGCCTTCACCGAAGGTGATAAAGAAGAAAAGCTTACTGAAGATTCAGGAACAGTTTTCTTGGAGAAAGTTTCGAGATCTTTCAGAGATGTATTTTTATTTGTGGCTATCTTAGAAGAATCTTGAGGTGTATTTCGTTTGATAGTCAAAGAACTATTTTTAACCGCCGGCTCTGCCGCGCTCTCTGAGATATCCACCATCGCCTTCGGAATTTTGGGCTTCCGAAGCGTATAGCAAAACATTAAAGAAACCACGACGAGCGTGGCGGTTAAAAACTCTTTCATAAATTACTTGCCAAAGATAGAGCTCAAATCCAATCCTGAAAAGCTCGGCATTGGCTGAGAGAATGATGGCGGAAACGAAGATCTCAGTTGTGAATCCAGCTGACTCAAATCCACTGGCGGTGCTGAATCGTTTTGTGGCACACCATTGACTGAATGTTGGTAGTTCGTACAAATGATCCGCTGATTATTTGCATCCCCCGTTGTCGTGCAGGCCGCTTGAGCCGAATTTGCTGCGAGTATTACTAGGACCGAAAGAAAGCAGTACATTGTCTTTTGCATATAGGTTTCCTCCCCTGGAATTTTATTGAGCCTTTCCTCCACGTCCCGTAGAAGGCCTGTGCTCATTACGTAGTGCATCCCCAGTGCCATACTCCAAATCAAAAGCATTTGCTTCCCGCTCCCATTTCGAGCAAATCTGCGAATAATTGGAACCGGCGACGTCAAAAAGATCGGCGGGGGTGTCTAAAATTAAAAGCACTTCCACACTCACGGACTCTGGCGGGCTCTAGAGGCAACAGAAAGACTACGGGGCTCTTTTCGACTTAAAAACGAAGCGCCTTTTTTTGACCTCCACCGTGTCGAACTTTTCCCACCCATCAAAAGAAGAGGATGTCTAGGAATGATACTGAATTGATTTAATAATAAAAAAGCCCGGCTCTGCACCGGGCATTCCTGCGATTTAATTCTAAAAAATGACTTATTCGACGTTCACCTTAGGCTCGATCACCAAGTCAATACGGCGATTCTGAGCGCGTCCATGTGCAGTCGTATTGTCAGAGATCGGATTATCCTCGCCTCTGCCAACGGCTTTAATTTGATTCGAAGAGAGGTTTCCCTTATTCACCATGTAGTTTTGAACAGCTTCTGCGCGCTTCTCTGAGATCTCACGATTCGCCTCTGGAGAGCCGACAGAGTCCGTATAACCTTCCACAGTAATCGCATTAGCGCCAACAACGCCCAAAGCATGGTCGACCTTCTCTAACAAGGAAGCACTTTTTTTGTTGATCGTCGCTGAGTTAGAGCCAAATTGGACCCCTTTCAGGCGCACTTTTACGGAATTGTTCTCAACAAAAACCTCCGCTTCGCTTGGCTTCAGTGACTTACGAAGCTCCTCCGCTGTTTTCAAGGCCGCATTTTTCTGCGCAAGCTCTACTTCCGTTGCCGCCATACCGACAGCCATGCCACCGATGAGACGTCTTTGTTTTTCAGATTGCAAAACCAAGTCTTCCGTATTTCCGGCTTTGGTTTTCTGATTCACAGCAAGTAAGAACTTAGAGTGGTCCGTAGCATCCGCCGCCGCCGTTGCGATTGCTTGAGTATTGCGTGGATTTTCTTTAATCAAAGCCTCCACGTACTGAACTTTGGATTGAACAACGCCATAAGTTTTAGGCGAAAATTTCTCAGCGTTGTCTTTCTTTGCCGCTTGCAAGTTAATCTGCGCTTCGCTCAAATAAGTCTTTTCAACAGATTCTCTTTCAAGGCTGCGGTATTTATTTGTGATCTCATCACCGCGTTTAGAAAGCTTCGCGAGATTGCCTTTTTCAGCATCAGCCGCGAGATCCTTAGTTTCTTCGTCAATCTTTGCGAAGTCTTTTGGAAAAAAAGTTGGAGCGTTTGCACGGATAGCCCCAGAACGCGCGTCCGAAAGATCTTTAGCCGCCGCACGACTGATGTTGCCGCGAGTTTTAGCTTCTTCAATCCATGCACGGGATTCCGCAACATCTTCTAGAATTTTCTCTTTAGATTTGCCGCGAACCATGTATTCACGAGCTTCGCCCAACTTTTTAGAGGCGCGCTCAAAGTTTTTAGGTGAAATAATATCTAAGTTATCTGCTTTAGCGTCATCGAGCATTTTCTGAGTAGCATTGATCTCAGCCGTTGAGTCCGCCGTGTCTGGAATCGCCTGGACATTGGGTGGCTTTGACGCACACGCAGCCAGCATCGCCATCGATACGAATAGACCGAATTTCAGTTTAAAACTGTGAGACATATAGACCTCATTTCATAAGTTGTTCTGGGGTTGATCCATCAACTCCTTATTTACAAATGAGTCTTTCAAAAAGACAAAGACAGATGCATCTTCTTGGTAAATTACACCACAAGAAGAAATGCCGAAAAATTATTCTTAGCTCAGTAATATTAATCGATTCGCAGGCTTTCCCAGAGCAGATAGTGCAAGCCCGAGCGAGTGGCAAATCTTTGCAAGGCTTCGGTCGGCGCTTCGCCACGCTTTATCGATTCGAGTGCAATCTTGCGTGCCTCTTCAAGTTTCGGCAAAAACTCAGGACGTTCAATAAAGAGTGGATCCTTATCCCAATTATGTAACAGTAAACCAAGAGCTTCATTTTTCGAGCCCTCAAGCTTTCCACCGGTAGGATCTTTTTTTAAATCCGCAATGGGTTCATAGTAAATGCGATCAACGAGCTTTGTTCCAGAATTGTCAGAAAGAACTGACTTCACGGTGCTGTCTTTTAAGCCATAATCGCCGATCAACATACGCGTTTGTACGGACCGTAAGAAATCACCTAAATGCTTTTGATTATGCGATGGAGCTAAATCACGAAGTTCCATGCCCCAAAGTAAAGTCTCACCATCATAGACTTTACCGGCACGCATTCCGACGAGTCCTGATTTTTCAGCGATTTTATCTTCGAGAGGATTCTTTAAAAATTTAAGCATCTTGTCTTTACCTTTAAAGAAGTTTCTTGCCCAGAGCTTCAAGCGCTCTTTCAAAGTTCCTTCTTCGCGGATCTTTTGATCGACGGCCTTTTGCTTTTCAGCTTTTAAATAGCGGCCCAAATTTAAAAAATAATTATCTAGACGAACCAGATCGGCTTTCTCAAGCAGCGGCATATTAATATAACTATAGTCACCACTGGTTGCAGTGAGTTCCTCAACCGAGTGACCACGAGTCACACGCAAGAGTTGCGCATGCAAGCTCACGCGGCGATACAAATCCATCAATTTAAACGCCATCATTTCAGGATTTTCAGCCAATGCCTCTAAAGGAATGGGCGCAACCACATGCTGATGCACACTAGAAGCATAACCAACAAGAGACTTCTGTAAGCGCGTCGAGGTCACAAGGTTCTTATCGGCGCCATCTGGGCGTCGGACGTGAATTTCAAAGCCAAGATTATCAACCATGCCTTTTGGTCCCGAAAATTCAATTTTCGTGTTAGCAAAAAGATCCTGAGATTTAAAAACATGTTTTCCCGCAGGGTAAGAGCGGCCCATAAATTCAGACGGTTCCTTGAAAACCAACTCAATCTGATCGCGATAAATCAAACCTTGTACGTTGCGATCTTGAAAGAAGTTTTGCTTGCGCTGCTTTGTCGAATAAAGAATCAGACTCTCTTTTTCTTTTTGCGTGAGTAGATCCCAAGAAAGACTCTCGACCGCTTCCCCTGGAAACGACTCTTTGATTTGCTTTAAAAGCGCCGGAGGCACGGCTGCCTCACCCAGAGGACTGATAACCGGGCCTATTGTTCCGTCAGAGGTTGTGAACATGCGATCCGCAATCGCACCACTGATCTCGATTTCAACAGCACTGTCACGCAGAGGAACCGAGGTAAAAGCGTTCTCGCAGCGGAGCCCGGCCCAGGAGGTGGCACTGACAAACAAAGTACTCAATAGAAATAGGCTTGTTTTCATAGCTTAAAGCTATTTCAAAGAATGGGCCCTTTATCTCGAATATAAGCCTTCTTAAGGCCCGCTCCACAAGCGCCTGACGAAAAGGGCTTTACACTCTGGAGTTTAGCCAACAATGCGGCCTCTCAAAATGAGACAGCGGGCCTCATTCGGCACTTGCCTTTTTAACGCCACCCGGCTAAGTTGGGTCCCTTTCGACCTCACGGAGGTTCTTATGAAAATCAATCTGACTGAAATCCCTGAAGAGGGAAAACAATTCGTATGCACTCCACAAACGGGCGAGTTGAACTCGGTTTTAAAAGACCTCATCGGTGACCGTGCTTATCACACTGAATTTTTTATACGCCCACTAAACTCTAAAGACTTTGAACTCACTGGGACCGTTAAAACAGAGCTTCCTGAAGAATGCTCTCGCTGCGGCCTTGATTTCTGCCTGAAGGTCACACCAAGTCTGAGCGCCATCCTTATTCCGCGACAATCCGACGACCGCACGGGTAAATATGCTAAAGTGAACCATATTTCTGAAGCCATCGAAAATGGCCCTGCAACGGCGGAATACGACGGTATGGTCTTCGATATGGGCGAATATGTGCACGAAGCTGTGGCAATTGCCGCGCCTTTTAATCCAGCAGGACCTGAGGATGAAAAGGGCGATTGCACAGTCTGCGGAATCCACGTAAAAGGCCGTAGCTTTGGTTATGACGAGGAAATGCCTGCCGAAAAGCCGGAATCCCCGTTTGCAGCCCTTAAAAATATTAAGTTGAATTAAGGTTGATTTTTATCGACTTTTGGTTAAATTACCAACCTTTGTAACACTTTAAAGAGGTAGACAATGCCAACTCCTAAAAAGAAAACTTCCCGCGCTCGTCGCGATCAACGCCGCTCTCATGATGGTATCTCTGCTCCTGCAGTAGCTATTGAAAAGAAAACGGGAGAACTTGTACGTCCTCACCGTGCTCACAAAGCTTCTGACGGTGCTTACTACTACAAAGGTAAGCAAATCAGCGCAGCTAAAGCTTAATTCTTAGGACGAGGATTAATCCATGGCTGGTATTTACAGATCTCGCGTAGCTGGAACAGGTTCCTATTTGCCACCCGGCATTCTTACGAATGCCGACTTGGAAAAAATGGTGGAAACCAACGATCAATGGATCGTTGAACGTACCGGGATCAAACGCCGCCACATGGCTTCTGATCGTCCTGAAGATTATCAGTCCTGCTCGGACTTAAGCTTGATCGCTTCTGAACAAGCTCTCAAAGACGCGGGTCTCACCGCGCAAGATCTCGACGCTATCATTGTTTGTACTGTTTCTGGTGACCAGGTCATGCCGAGCACGGCCTGCGTACTTCAGCACAAACTCGGCGCTCGCAATATCATGGCCTTCGATCTTTCTGCTGCCTGTTCTGGTTTCGTCTATGGTTTGTCCGTAGCCGATCAGTTCATCCGTACCGGCGTTTACAAGCATGTGCTTGTTGTAGGTGCCGAAGTCCTTCATCGCTTTGTAAACTATCAAGACCGCGAAACTTGCATCCTCTTTGGTGATGGTGCCGGTGCGTGGGTTCTATCTCGCACATCCACTGAAGACAGAAACGTGATCATGAGTTCTCACTTGCACGCTGATGGCGGCTTGGGTGATCTCTTCGTTTTGCCTGCTGGTGGTTCAAAAATTCCGTTCTCTGCTGAAGTTCTCGAGAACAAAGGCCAGTACGTGAAAATGAAGGGCCGCGAGATTTTCAAAAATGCTGTTCGTACGATGAGCCACTGCTGCCAAGAAGCTTTGGATGCAAATCATATGACGGCAGATCAAGTCGATTGGCTAATTCCACATCAAGCCAACAACCGTATCATTGAAGCAATTGCTGATTACTATGAGTTCCCGAAAGAAAAAGTGGTCGTGAGCGTTCACGAAACTGGGAATACATCAGCAGCATCTATTCCTTTGGCCTTCCAAATGGCAAAAGAAGACGGCCGTGTTAAACGAGGACAAACAATTCTCCTCACCGCTTTCGGAGCTGGTCTCACGAGCGGCAGCCTTTTAATGAGGTACTAATTTTATGATGACTCTTTTATTTCCTGGTCAAGGCAGTCAACAGCCTGGAATGGGCCGTTTTTTATTCGATAACTTCAAAGTCGCTAAAGAAACTTTCGAAGAAGCCAGCGAAGCCCTGTCGCAAGACATGAAAAAGCTCTGCTTCGATGGTTCTGAAGCGGATCTCGCACTGACTGAAAACACACAACCTGCGTTGTTAGTCACTTCGACGGCAACTCAAAGAGTTTTGAAATCAGAATATCATATCAAAGTTGCAGCTGGCGCTGGCCACTCCATCGGCGAATATGCCGCTCTTGTTGCCGCAAACGTGATTGATTTCATGCCGGCAATGAAAGCAGTTCGCACTCGCGGTCAAGCGATGCAATCCGCAGTTCCTGTAGGCCAAGGCGGAATGATCGCGACTCTGGGTTTAGAACCAGATCAGGCGAAATTCCTTTGTGAGTTTGTGGTGAAAAATTCAGGTCACGGACCGTTGTCACCTGCCAACTTCAATAGCCCAGGCCAAATCGTATTGAGCGGCTCAATGAAAGCGATTGAATGGTTAAAGGCGAATTTCAAACCAGAAATTTTCCCGGAGCCACCAAAGCGCGCAAAGCTCATTCCTTTGAATGTTTCAGCTCCATTCCACTGTGAAATGATGCTTCCAGCCGAGAAAAAGATGCGTGAAGTGCTCACCGCCATGGAGTTTAGAGCGCCTTCTTTCAAGATCGTTCAAAACTTTACTGCTAACTTTGAAAGCACTCCTGAGACACTTCGAGAAAACT
This sequence comes from Bdellovibrionales bacterium, assembly GCA_018266295.1. NCBI lineage: Bacteria > Pseudomonadati > Bdellovibrionota > Bdellovibrionia > Bdellovibrionales > Bdellovibrionales bacterium. The sequence continues at coordinate 136,777 of JAFEAQ010000015.1, forward strand.
TAATTCGCCAGGTTTCTGCACCGGTTCGTTGGACTGAAAGCATGGAGCTTTTAAAGGCACAAAACCTCACTAAATGTGTTGAGTGCGGCGCTGGCAAGGTTGTTGCGGGTCTTCTTAAGAAAATCGACAGCGAAGCCTTCACCGTGTTTAATACGAACTCCTTAGAAGATCTTAAATTGATTGAGGAATTTCTGAAAGCTTCGAGTCATTAAAAGTCCTTGATGTAGGGAATTCTTTCGGTCAAAGTGTGTTGCAAATAACACAAGAAAAGCTCAAGTTTTTAGTATTTTAGTTTAGTTACTGTTAGGGAATTTTATGAAAGCTCTGCAAGGAAAAAAAATCATCGTCACAGGTGGCAGCCGCGGTATCGGCGCGTCCATTGTAAAGCTCCTTGCTGAATCAGGCGCTCAAGTCTGCTTCACATACTCTTCGCGCGAAGAAGCGGCGGCTGAAGTGGCTAAAACTCTTCCTGGCGAAGGTCATTTCTATTTAAAACTCGACGTCGCAAACGAAGAGAGCGTCAACCAAGCCATGGAACAAATCACTGCAAAGTGGTCTGAAATCGACGGTCTTGTGAACAACGCCGGTATTACCAAAGATCAACTTCTCCTTCGCATGAAGACGGAAGACTTCGATGCTGTGATGAATACCAACCTTCGCGGCACTTTCCTTATGACGAAAGCTCTGAGCAAAATCATGATGAAGGCCCGCAAAGGCTCGATTGTAAATATCACGAGCGTGATTGGCCAAACCGGCAATGCAGGTCAAGCAAACTATGCGGCCTCTAAAGCTGGCACTGAAGCTTTCAGCAAGTCTGTAGCTTTAGAACTTGCTTCAAGAAATGTTCGTGTAAACTGCGTAGCACCAGGTTTTATCGCTACGGAAATGACCCATGTGTTGTCTGAAGATGCGAAGACAAAAATCATGGATAAAATCCCTATGAGCTCCATCGGCGAAGGCGTTGATGTGGCAAATGCAGTTAAGTTTTTATTAAGTGAAGAATCAAAATATATTACAGGCCATACCGTGAATGTGAACGGTGGCTTGTTCATGAGTTAATTTTAAAAAAGTTGAATTTTACCAGGAGGACATAATGGAAATTCACCCAAAGGTTAAAGATATCATCGTTGAACAACTTGGCGTAGACCCTGAGAAAGTTAAAGCAGAAGCTTCTTTCATCGACGATTTGGGTGCGGACAGCCTTGATATCGTTGAGCTTGTTATGGCGATGGAAGAAGAGTTTGATCTCGAAATCCCAGATGAAGATGCTGAGAAGCTCAAAACAGTTCAAGACGTAGCTTCTTACCTTCAGAAAAAAGGAAAAGCGTAGGCGCATTATGAATCCTCGATTTGAACGCCCGGCAAAGGCGCAAAAACGTGTAGTAGTAACTGGTGTTGGCGCTGTGACTCCTCTCGGCCTCTCTATTCAAGAGAGCTGGGATAATGCGAAAGCAGGAAAGTCCGGTATTGCCAAGATCACTCGTTTCGATACCACAGGTTATGACGTCTCCATCGCGGGTGAAGTCAAAGGTTTCAATCCAGATCTTTACATCGATAAAAAAGAGCAAAAGAAAATGGATACCTTTATTCACTACTCCATGGCCTCTACAAAGATGGCCTTAGAGATGGCGAAGCTTCAAATCGATGATACTCTGGCTCCCCGTGCAGGCTGCATTATCGGCGTCGGCATGGGCGGTCTCCCAGGTATCGAGGAGCAGCATACGAAGTGTGTAGAACGTGGACCTGGTCGTATCAGCCCGTTCTTCATTCCGATGGTGATTACGAACTTGGCGGCGGGCCAAGTCAGTATCGCTCACAATCTGAAAGGCCCTAACTACTCTGTCACTTCTGCCTGTGCTTCCGGCGTTCACTCTATCGGTGAAGCGGTGAACTACATCCGCAATGGCTGGATGGACGTGATGGTGGCTGGCGGCGCTGAATCCACTGTTTGCCCTATGGCGATCGGCGGTTTCGCAGCGATGCGCGCTCTTTCTACTCGCAACGACGCTCCTGAAAAAGCGAGCCGTCCATGGGACAAAGACCGTGACGGATTTGTGCTTGCTGAAGGTGCGGCGATTTTGATTTTGGAATCTCTTGAACACGCTGAAAAGCGCGGCGCGAACATCCTCTGTGAAATCACAGGTTATGGCGTTTCTGCCGATGCTTATCACATGACTTCTCCGGCTCCAGAGGGTGCTGGTGGTTATGCAGCGATGCAAATGGCTTTGATGGACTCTGGTCTTCAAGCTTCTGACATCACATACGTGAATGCGCACGGAACCAGCACTCCAGTGGGTGACGGTCTCGAATCTGCGGCAATTACAAAATTAATGGGCGCTCATGCTAAAGACGTTTGGGTTTCCTCGACGAAGAGCATGATGGGTCACGCTTTGGGTGCGGCTGGCGCGATTGAAAGTGCTTTCTGCGTTATGGCGATCAAAGACCAAGTGGTACCGCCGACAATCAACTTGGAAAACCCAAGTGAAGACTGCAAGTTGGACTATGTTCCTAATGAAGCACGTCGCGGTAACATCAAAAATGTGATGAACAACAGTTTTGGCTTTGGTGGAACCAACGCCTGTCTGTTACTCTCTAAAACATGATGAAAAAGATCCTAGTTGCTTCAGACCATGCTGGCTTTGATCTGAAGCAAAAGTTCATAAAGGACAATCCCCAGCTTCCTTGGGAAGACCTGGGACCTTTCGACACTCAGTCTGTCGACTATCCTGATTATGCTAAAAAACTTTGTGAAAAGCTGATTGCTGCCACAGGCTCATTGCCTGTGACGGAAGATGCTTTCAAAGCCGAAGTTTGCGGAGTTCTCATCTGTGGCTCTGGTCAAGGCATGGCGATCAAAGCAAACAAATACCCACAAATTCGCGCAGCTCTTTGCTGGAACGAAGACGTCGCAAGACTCTCTCGTCAGCATAATAACGCCAATGTACTATGCGTAGGCTCACGTGCTGTGGACGCGGCAACGGCGCAGAAAATTCTGATGGCGTACTTGGAAGCTTCTTTTGAGGGCGGACGCCACTCACAAAGAGTTGCCAAGATCTAAGAGATATTTTCTAATAGAGAGCAATTAATAAATAACTGGGATCAGTCCAGTTACGGGCCTCCAGCCCTCACTTCCTTCGCGGAGCGACTATGTCTTTTCTAAATCAAGCAGATCCAGAAATTTCTAAACTTATTTCTCAAGAGCAAGATCGCCAAGAATATGGTCTTGAAATGATCGCTTCTGAAAACTACACCTCGCAAGCCGTGATGGAAGCCCAAGGCTCTTGCCTCACGAATAAGTACGCTGAAGGCTATCCGAACAAACGCTACTATGGCGGTTGCCACTTTGTTGATTTGATCGAAGCACAAGCCATTGAGCGCGCAAAAAAACTTTTTGGTGTTGAAGCTGCCAACGTTCAACCACACTCAGGCTCACAAGCTAATATGGGTGTTTATCTTGCGGCTATGAAGGCTGGCGACACTGTTTTAGGTATGGACCTCTCTCACGGCGGTCACCTTACTCACGGCTCGCCGGTGAACTTTAGCGGCTTCTTATTTCACGCGACTTCTTACAAGCTTGATCCTGCGACCGAGCGTTTGAATTATGATACAATTTTAAAAACCGCGCGCGAAGTAAAACCAAAATTGATCATTGCGGGGTACAGCGCGTATCCACGCGTTTTAGATTTTGCGAAGTTTAAAGAAATCGCTGACGATGTCGGCGCTCAGTTGATGGTGGATATGGCTCACTTTGCGGGGCTCGTGGCAACAGGCGCTCATCCAACTCCCGTTGGCTACGCTGATTACATCACGACAACCACGCACAAAACTTTGCGCGGCCCTCGTGGTGGTATGATTTTGTGCTCTGAAGAAAAATTAAAGTCGATCAATTCAAAAATCTTCCCAGGCATTCAAGGTGGTCCGCTGGAGCATGTGATTGCCGGTAAAGCTGTTGCTTTCGGCGAAGCTCTGAAACCAGATTTCAAAAAATACATCGACAATGTTGTGACGAATGCTAAGACATTGGCCGAAGCGTTGATGTCGGAAGGCTTCAAGCTCGTGACTGGCGGAACAGATAATCACTTGATGTTGATTGATCTCAGCGACCGCGAGATCACTGGAAAGTTGGCGGAAGCTTCTTTGGATGAAGCCGGAATTACCGTGAACAAAAACACAGTTCCGAATGAAAAACGCTCTCCGTTTGTGACAAGCGGCATTCGCATCGGCACTCCAGCACTCACAACACGTGGAATGAATGCTTCTGACATGAAGCAAATTGCAAAATGGATCGGGCAAGTTTTGAATAATCCAGAAGACGCTGCACTTAAAACTCGCATCAAAAATGATGTGAAAACAATGTGCACGAAGTACCCAATTTATAAATCTCTCTAAGAGATTTTCACTCTGAAACAAAGTGTGGAAGCGAGAGTTTTTCCTCTAGAAACACTCTCAAATCCGCACCTAGACTGATCTTCAGACCTAAAAACTAATGTCTAGAAATGAGTTCTCTTCTCCGTTCTATTTTGCAACCGCCTTTGAGCGTCAATTTTAGGGCTTTTACTTTTGGAGAATGTCCCGATATGGGGTATAGTTTACCTATGTCGACACAGAACGTCTTAAAACTCACACTGGCTTTTCTCGCGCTTACGATTTTCGGATCATGCTCGACTTTTGACACTCCTGTTTCTCGCTCACTCGAGACTTCTTCTTTGAGTACGCCTGATTTCCGAGCAGACAATAAAAACCTGGAAGACGTTAAAAAGATTCAATTTGCTGACAAAACAGATTTGTTTGATTGGCCTGTGGATGATGCTCGGTTAACTCGTGGATTCTTACCTAAAAAGCGCCGTCCTCATTTGGGAATCGACCTCGCAGCAAAGCGTGGGACTCCGATTCTTGCCGCTCAGGGCGGCTTAGTGATCTATACCGGCCGTGAGTTCCGTGGTTATGGCAAAATGGTTTTGATTGAATCTGGCAAAGGCTGGGCGACTCTTTACGCTCATATGGATAAAATTCTTGTTCAAGAAGGTCAGAAAATCTCTCAAGGTCAAATGATCGGAGCCATGGGCCGCACAGGTCGCGCCACGGGCGTTCATTTGCATTTTGAAATCCGCAAGGACCGTGGACCGATTGATCCATTGCCACTTTTGCCAAATGGACACAAAGTGGCGGCTTATCTCAAGGGCCGCGATCTCAGTCGTAACTGAATCTTAACAAAGTCCTTCGATCTCTAATTAAGACAGCAGAACTAGACTTTTGTGAGAGCATTCCGCTTTCAGAAAGCAGCGATTTTTTCCGATAGGAAATACTGAAAGATTTAGTTTTCAGGAGCTTATCATGTCGCTTAGAACTCTTAAAAAGGGCGAAACCCTCTATACTGAGGGTGAGAAAATTACCAACGTGTATCTTATCCAGTCCGGCGCAATTAACTTGTGCCTGACCCGCAATAAGAAAAACACAGATATGTTCCAAGTGGGTTCCACTCAGATTTTAGGCGAGCAAGTCATCATCGGCCAAGGTACTCACACGACCTCGGCGATTGCCACGACCGAAACCAAGGTTCTCGAAATCCCCGCTGACGCATTTAAAGCTCAATACGAAGCCGGTCAGCAGATGTTTAAGATTATCATCAAGAGTCTGACAGAGCGTCTTAAAACGGCGACGGCTGAGGTTAAATCCAATCGCATGGAAAAAGATGCGGCACCTTGTCCTGAAGACCAAGTCGCAAAAGCTTTTGGCGTCGCCTTTCACACCGCAAATCATAAAGGCGAAAAGAAAGAAGGCCGGACCATCATCGACTGGGGTCTTTTCCGCCAGTACTCTCAGCGCGTGTTTGGCGAATCTCTGAAGCGCCTTGAGGGCACCGTGAACCTTCTCGTAAAATTGAAATTGGCGATGTATGAAATGGGTAAAGATCCAGATGACCCTGAAGGTCCAGAGATGATCCAAAAGGTTCACTTCTTTGATCTTCAAGCCATTGAGAACTTTTTTGAGTTCTATCAGTACTACTATTTCAAAGGTGGCAAATCAGAAGTTCTTAAAATTGAAGACACCGTTTTAAACATCTTAGGAGGCCTTATTGCGTGCACTGAGGGCCAGCCGCTCGACCGCTTTGGCGTTGTCAGCGTTGAGTTCCCTAAGGTCGTTGAGCACTTTAAAAACGAACTCGGCATGAACTTTACTCCGGACACTCTCACTCGTCTGGAAAATAAAGGCCTCTTCACCAAACGCCGCACGAATTCCAATAACGACGTGCAGTTGCAGTTTGAGCTCAAAGAATTCACCGGTTTCTTTAAGAACTGGCGCATTCTCCGTGAAGTCGATAAGTGGAATGAAAAAGGTTTCGTGGATCCATCTGAACCAGAAAAGAAGCCCGTTAAGAAGGCCTCCAGCGGCCCGAGCTGCCCGTCTTGCAGCGCCAGCGTCACTACAGATCAAAAGTTCTGTGGCGAATGCGGTCACAAGCTCGAAGCCAAAGCGGCTTAATACAAACGCAGATCTAGAAATAAAAAAAGGAGCCTAGTGGCTCCTTTTTTTATTTATTCATGTCAGTAAAAGCTTATTAGTAAGCCATTACAACAGTCATCACGTAACTCAAGTTCGCTTCGTCATATGTTGAAGCGACTTTCATGTTTGAACCGTCACGTGGCAAAGTTACTGCGTAGTCGATTTCTGGATTCAAGACAAACTTGCCGCCATTGAAAGCAAAGCTTGCACCAAGGTTTGACAAGAATTGCTCTTTTGCCAATGCAAAGTTCGATTTTGTCTTCCAGTCATGTCTTGCGCCTACGTTGAGGTAGTAAGAAATATTGTCGTTCACGTTGTAGTACAAAGTACCGTAGTGGATCAAAGTCGTCTTAGCGAAGTAAGGAACTGTTTGACCATCCAAATCCATTGTTCCTTCTGTAGGAATCAAAGATTGGCGTGGATTGAGGTAGTAAGAAACCGCCCATTGAGGAGTCAAAGTCCAAACCAACTCAGCATCCATTCTCAAGATACCGTTGTTTTGAGTTTTGTAGTCCGTTGCAGTTACTGGAACGTAGTACCAGAACAAAGCGCTGATAGGATCCGACTTCGCAACACCTTTAAATGTGTGGCCGTAAGTCAAAACAGGGTAAGACATGTCTGCGCTATTTACTGCTTTGTTTTTCTCAGCATTTTCAGGATTGTGACTTGCAGTGAAGTATTGTTTGAAACCGATGCTGTTTTCTTTATCGAGCTTGTAACCCATGCCGATGTAGTTTGTTGTATCAACAGCTTTGTCTTTGCGATTTGAGTAGTTCAATTCACTACTTCCAAGTTCCGCCTGAACAACAGCAGACAATGACCATTTTTTAGTATCGGCAGCAGCAGCTGGAGCTGTTGTCGTTGTAGTGCCTGTCGCGTTTGTTACGGCAACTTGTGAGCCGGCAGCGGGAGCGGATGCTGTGGCAGTTGAAGATGCTGCTGCATTATTATTGTCTTGAGCGTGTGCAGCAGTTGCAAGGGTCGCTAGAGCGGCGATTGCAAAAATTCTTTTCATTATATTTCCCCTTTTTTAGAACTCTGGACTTCCTTTGCCGATCTGAGTTTTGCAACTCTCGCCGACTCCCCTTGTCTCAGCAGTCATAGTGTTTTAATCCTGGTTCCAAATTGAACCCACTGGACTAAGTTGCAATGACAGTGCCAAAGTTCGGCACTGTTTGCAAGAGCAAATATTTTCTAAATACGTGAATTAAAGCGCTGTCTTAACGCAGTTATGAGCATTGGTAGAAAAGAGACACCAATCACGGTAAAAATTACTACATGGAAGTTACTTTTGACACTTGGGAGGTTGCCAAAATAGAAACCGGCCCCCAAAAAAGTGGTCATCCACAGTAAAGAACCTACAACGCTGAAGGTAAAAAATTTACTAAAACTCATGCGTCCAACCCCCGCCACGAAAGGCACGAAGGTTCTAAAGATCGGCATGAAACGCGCCAGCAGCACTGTTTTTCCGCCGTGGTCACGATAGAACTCTTGGGTTTGTTCGAGGTATTTTGGATTCAAAAAGAGCGACTTTTCTTTGTTAAAAACCTTCGGTCCCAAAAAGCGCCCGATCTGATAGTTCGTATTGTCTCCGAGAATGGCCGCTGCCACCAGCAACACCCACAGAGTTGTGATGCTCAGACCGCTACTTTCGATGCTCGCCAGGGCTCCGGCCGCAAACAACAAAGAGTCTCCCGGTAAGAACGGTGTCACTACGAGGCCCGTTTCAGCAAAGATAATTAAGAAAAGAATCACGTAAATCAGTGTCCCATAAGCCGCGGACAACTGAGCCAAGTGAACATCCAAGTGCATAAAGATATCAATAATGTTTGCTAGCATAGTATCCCCAGACTAGGGGGGATCTTTAGGATTAGCAAGCCGAGAGGCAATAAAAAAGGCCCTTCGGGGGAAAAGGGCCTTTGAGGGGTCTAAGCTTAGGGAAACTATCTTTTAATTACTGGCTTTAGCTACTGAACAACTGCTTGGTCGAAGGTGTTAATGATGTCTTGGATCGACATGAATTCATTGGCACCCAAAGACATTGCCATATCACGATTTGAGTTTGCATTCGTGTAATAGAAGTACTTTCTCATCGCCATTTGCTTGATACGTTGGTTACCGCGAGAAATCTCGATCACCAAGTAGTAAGGGCTGCAAGTTTCAGAACCACACACGCCGCTAACTTGAAAAGTGGCACCGTCGAAGGTCGCTGAAGTCGAAGACACTTGACCGATTTGATAGTGAGTTGTGTTGATCTGATAGTTTTTGCTATTTACACTGATTGTAGAAGTCACTGACAAACCACCGCCGCTTTGAACTGGCTGTTGGATTCCCATAATATCTACTGTGTAACCAGCCGCTGCGGCCGCTGCATCTGCATTCGCAGCCTGCTGACCATTTACGATCGGAGCGCCGGCACCATTTTTTCTCGCAGCAAATTCATTATCTCTTTTCGCACAAGCAGAGAGAGCGACAGCTGCAGCTAAGATATAAAGATAAACTTTTGCATTCTTCATGAAACCCATGGAAAACTCCTGGTTAAATAATCGTCTTCACAGTCCTAGAGAGCAAAAGCCAAACCATCACGTGCCACCCGAAAAACGCCCGATAAGCCACTGATTTTAGACGAGAATTAAACCTCGTCTCAAAACGAAACTCAGTCCCCTCAGATCCACTGAAGACCGGCGACGACATTTTAGGCCCACTTTCGTTTAGAGTCTGGACATCCTAAAAGCCTTTGTCTCAAATTGAGATTGCCGGTTAAACTAGAATAAACACCGCCATGACGGCGGACGCATGGACTGTGATTGACTCAATTAGGAAGAATGAGATGAGTTCAAAACTAAATAAAGGTTTGGTTCTTTCCGGAGGCGGCGCCCGTGGCGCTTATCAAGTAGGGGTTCTTTCAGCGATCGCGGATATCGCTCAATCTGCCGGCATCAAAGAAGCCTTTAACATCTACACCGGAGTCAGCGCCGGCGCAATTAACGCCACATTCATGGCCGCCGGAGCCGATGACTTCGTCGGCACGACTAAAAACCTTGTGAATCTATGGAGCCGCCTTGAAAGCGAACGCGTTTTCTATTCTGACATTGGCTCCATCGGAAAAATTGGTTTTAACTGGGTAAAATCAGTCTCGATTGGCGGCATGACTTCAGCGACCCCGGGGCAAGCGCTGCTCGACACAGCTCCCCTGCATCAACTTCTCAAAAAAGAACTGCCGTTTACTAAAATCCAAAACAACATCGATAATGGCGTTTTAAAAGCTCTTGCGATTACGGCGATGGATTATCAGGCCTCAACGGCCATTACTTTCGTGCAAGGTGAAGAGGGACTGCCGGATTGGCAAAAAAGCCGCCGCCGCAGCGAAAAGACCCACATTCAATCCGAACATGTCATGGCCTCTTCAGCGATCCCACTGCTCTTCCCGCCTATTGGTGTGGACACACGTTACTTCGGTGACGGCTGCGTGAGAAACACGGCTCCTTGTAGTCCGAGTATTTATCTGGGTTCACAAAAAATTCTCGTGATCGGCGTGCGCCGCTCAACACAAACCGTGTATGAGTCTCTGGTGATGAAGAACGCAAAGGCCCCAAGCATCGGACGCGTCCTCAACGTGCTTTTAAATTCGGTAATGCTTGACGGGGTTGAGCTTGATGTCGAGAGACTCGGCAGAATCAACTCACTGATTGATGAAATCCCGCCGGCGGTTCACTCCAATTTGCCGTACAAGAAAGTCGACGTCGTTTGGGTTTCACCTTCGGCTGACATCGGTGAAATCGCTGCGCAAAAGAATATGAAACTGCCCCACATCATTCGCTACATGCTGAAGGGCTTAGGCAGTATTCAAGAAACGAGTGAGATCGTAAGTTATTTGCTATTTGATCCTTCTTTCTGCACTCAACTCATCGAGATCGGCTACGAAGATGGAATGAGACAAAAAGAAGAGATTCAAAAATTTCTGGAATCTTAGAGGAACATCGAACACAATTTGCAGCACTAATTTGCGGGTTTCAGCTTTTCCTGCCGATAAGACATCTTAGAATAGGCTATAACTGACCATCCAGCTGAAACCATGAATACTTTTTTGAATGTTGTCACCTCCACCTTCCTGCTCGCCAGCCCTTCGTTGAGTCTGGCCACCGAGAGCACTCAAAAAGCTCCCAGCGTGGTCCGCGTGGGTGCTGTAGAGTTCCCTCCTTACATTCATATCGAGTCCGGCGGCAAAGTCACAGGCTTGCTTGAAACGCTTTTAAACTTCATGAACAAGGAACAGAGCCAATACATCTTTCAAGCAATTCCAATTTCGGCGATGAGACGTCACGGCGACTTTAAAAATGGCGATTACAACTTAAGCTTCTTCGACAATATCGACTGGGGCTGGGACAAAAATACCGTTGATATTTCTAACGTCTATATGCGCGGGAAAGAAGTTTACATCGCAAAACGAAAGCCCGATCGCACGGATTCTTACTTTAATGACCTCTCCGGCAAATCCATGATCGGCATTCTGGGCTATCACTATGGTTTTGCCAATTACAATGCGGACCCGGCATTCCTTCGCAAGAAATACAATATGCAGCTTTCAAACAGCAACGAAGGCAGTATCAAGATGATTCTTTTCGATCGTGGCGACATCGCCGTGGTCTCTGATATATATTTGAATAGTTATTTAAAAAAACACCCGGAAGACAAGGCAAAGCTCTTGATTTCAAACAAGACTGATCAGCAGTACTCACACACAGTCATCGTCAGAAAAAATACCCACCCCACTGTTCAGGAGATCAATCTTCTCCTGAACAAGTTTCAACAATCTAAAGAATTTAAAGAGATTATCAGTCTCAATCCCAACGAAGCCCCTTAACAGGACTCTTAGATTTCAACCTGAATGCCCACTTCGATCACCTGATTCGGCGGGATCTTAAAGAAGGCCGTTGGCCGTTGGGCATTTTTCGACATGATCGCAAAGATCTTTTCACGCCATAAGCTCATGCCCGGGATCGTACTTGGCAAGATGGTCTCACGCCCCAGCACAAACGTCGTCTCTGTCACATTAAAGTGAATATCACGCTGACGGCAGGCTTCGAGGATGTGTTTCATCTTCGGCGTTTCCATGAAGCCGTAATAAACGATAATGCGGTAGAGATTCGGAATGATTTCCTGAATAACAACGCGTTCTTTCTTCGGCACAAATGGCTCGTCCTTCGTTTGAATCGTCAGGATCGCCACACGCTCGTGCAGAACTTTATTGTGTTTCAGATTGTGCAACAAAGGCACCGGAATCCCGGAAGGATCCCCGGCCATGTAAATGGCTGTTCCTGTTACACGTAAAGGTGGCGTACGAAGAATCATCTGACAGAACACTTCGATGGAAACCGAACGTTCTTTCAAACGGGCATACAAAATCTTACGTCCCTTATGCCATGTCACCATCAGCATATAAATGACCAACGCCATGACAAGCGGCACCCAGCCACCATGAGTGATCTTCATGATGTTTGCGCCGAAGAATGCCATATCAAAAATGAAAAGAAGTCCGAATACTAAAATCGCCCGACCAAAACCCCAGTTCCAACGGCGAATTGCAACTTCATAGGCAAGAAGTGTCGTGATCACCATCGTCCCCGTGACCGCAATACCGTATGCCGCCGCCAAGTTGCTCGAGGATTTAAATGTTAATACCAGCCAGATCACGCCGACAAAAAGAGCCCAATTCACAAATGGCACGTAGATCTGACCGATCTCGCGGCTTGAGGTGTGCACCGTTGAAAGACGCGGACAGAAACCCAATTGCACTGCCTGACGAGTGAGCGAGAAAATCCCCGAAACCAACGCTTGAGAAGCAATGACAGTTGCCATCGTCGCAAGAATCACCATCGGAGCCAGCGCCCACTTCGGAGCCAGCATATAGAATGGATTTGAAATGGCTTCAGGATTTGTGAGCAACAAAGCCCCTTGTCCAAAGTAATTAAGCACGAGTGCCGGTAACGCCACCAGAAACCACGCAAGACGAATTGGCTGACGGCCAAAGTGACCCATATCTGCGTAAAGGGCCTCACCACCGGTAATCACAAGGACGACAGAACCGAGAACAACAAAACCGTGAACTCCATGGCGCATAAAGAATTCAACCGCATGAAGAGGATTCACAGCCTCAAGCACCGCCGGATTTTCTGTGATTCCATGCAAACCTAAAACGCCAAGAACCGTAAACCAGATCAGCAAAATAGGGCCAAAGATCACACCGATTCTGCCGGTACCAAATCTCTGCATGAGAAAGAACGCATTCAGAATAAAAATTGTCAGCGGAATAACATAAGGCTCAAAGGCCGGAGTCAGGTAATACAAACCTTCGACCGCAGAAAGAACCGAGATCGCCGGCGTAATCACACCATCACCATACAGAAGAGCGGCACCAAAAAGACCGAGCGTGATAATCGCAATTTTTCGGATGGGGTGTTCTTTAGTTTCACTGCTCGACGCCAGGGCCATAAGCGAAAGAATTCCGCCCTCTCCTTTATTGTCAGCTTTCATCACCACAGCCATGTACTTAAAGCAAATAGCGATAATAATCGTCCAGAAAATCAACGACAGAACGCCGATGATGTTGTCTGGAATTAACGGAATGGCATGTTCTTCAGCGAAGCATTCGCGAAGAGCGTACAACGGGCTTGTACCGATATCTCCGAACACCACGCCAATGGCGCCAAGAGCCAGCATCCAAATATTTCTAGAATGTTTATTATGAGCCGAGGGTTGCATTATTTTGCAGCTTTTTGCGCCAAATGGCTATTGGCATCGAGTTTTGCATCTTTGAGCGCTTTACAGAATTTTTGAAAACCCAGGACTTGAACTTTCAAAAGATCCTGCATCATCGGATCCGTGAGGGCGCCGTCTTTCATTACCTTATGCACATTCATCAAGAACACGCGTTGAGGATAGATAAAAGCATTTCTATAGCCGAAAACCTGCTGCAGATGTTCGACGGGTCTCATGCCGCCGAACATTCCACCAAGTCCAACGAACGCCACGGGACGGAATTCAAAAGAGTCAGGAAACTTCATATGATCAATATAGTATTTTAAAATGCCCGGCATCGAACCATTGTACTCTGGGCAAACCACGATCAAACCGTCAGAATGAACAACCTTGTTGATTTCAGCTTGCAAGCCGCTGGGCTGATTGGAACCATAATGAGGTCCTGTTGCCAGTTCGCTGCGGATTTCACGCATATCGATCAAACCGACTTCTTCACCCGCCTCTTTGTACAAGGCTTGGATGTACTTTGAAATTTTCATCGTGTTAGAGTCCGCGCGATCAGTTCCGGAAATCACATACTTCATAAACAAATTTGTCCTTTAACCTGATTTGACAATAATCTTCTCGTTAGTTCTAATAATCAAGAAGGAACTCATAAGCGGGGGATGTTCTTGGATCAAAAAAGATGGTTTTTGCTACTAGAAGGACAGGTTACTGGGCCTTACGCGGATCAAGAGATTGAAAATCGCATTGACAAGGCCAAGGAGCCTCTCATTTGGGGGCGTGGGCAGTCGGAATGGCTCGGGCCCGAGAAGTGGCGCTTGGCAGTGAAAGCGATTCTTGCGCAACAAGCTCTTGAGCAACAAAACTCCCGTCAATGGAAGATGAGCGTCGATGGCAAAGAGCTCACGCCGATGAACATGGAAGAGCTCATTGAACACCTCAAAGACTATACAGATCTCTCGCCAGTGCGGGTATGGACGGAAGGCTTTGACGACTGGAAAGAGGTCTTTCAGGTCCGCAAAATCATGGATGAGCTCGGCATTAGCCGCCGCAGTCACCCCCGTGTTCCGATCATGGGAAGCCTTAAAGGCACTGCAAGTGTCGGCGATCTCAATGCAAAAATCATTTCGATCAGCGAAGGGGGCGTCGGCGTGAATAGCGCCAAAGGACTGCAGATCGGCGAACAGTTCCATGCGGTTCTTTCAAGCCCCAATCTTTTTGTGAGCATCAATTGCAATATGGAAGTGGTTTACGTGAGTGCCGATGGCTATGCCGGCATGCGCTTTTTAGGACTGCCAAGCGAAGCCCGCTCCGCGATCATTGAGTACGTGAAAAAGTTCCAGCAAGTCGCAACTAAATAGGGCCTTGCAACGCCCCTTTAAAGGCCATTGTGGAGTTGCGCTTGCCTTTAAAACCTTCGTGGGTTTGCACTTCAAAGGACGCCGCCGTCAAGGCTCGCTTTAAAGTTCCGCGGCTTGCGTAAGTTGAAACCACCGCATCTGCACTGGTTGATTTATTTAGAAAATCAACCAGGAATTCCTCAGTCCAGAGGTCCGGAGTGGTCTTCGCGCTAAAGGCATCAAACAAAAGACAGTGGGCTTTTGCCAAAAACTCAGAATCTGCAACAAGCGGCCCCTGAAGACTCCAGGAATTTTCTGTGAGCTTACTCGCCAGTAATTTTTTGAGATCTTTCGAGTTCAAAGTCGTGTCTTTTAAAACATACTTTAACACTTGATCGTACACAGAGCTAATTTCAGAGTTCACTTCCCCCTCAATCAACCACTGCTTTAAGTAGTCTCTGAGCTCAGGAACGAGCTCAAAGCTCTCGAGAGTAAAGTTGAAGTTTTGCTTTAAGAGTGCTTCCCTAGCGATGGTCATTTCGACATAACCAAGACCTAAACCCACTGATAGAAAGTGAGGTTTAGGAATCACCTCAAAAGATTTGCGAATCACCCGTCCGTAGATAAGCTCGGTCTCTTCAGCGGCCCCGCCGGAGTGGTGCATGCACTCACCAGGCATAAGACGGAGGGTTGGACTCCCGTCCCCCGTAATTTCTACTTCAAATCCTATAGCCGACCAAGTTTGGGGCGTATTCATTGCTTTTTTGATCCTTCATCCCTATAAGTGAGCCCATGGAAAGAGGCTGGAACGGCTTACCGTATAACACAATTGCTGAGCACTATTCAAAGCGCTTTGGGGAAAAGGTCTACAAGATCCCCGTGAGCGTCGTGGATGACTGCCCAAACCGTCGCGGCTTGAAGGGTATGCAGACCTGCGTGTTTTGCGATGTGTGGGGCTCAGCAGCCCGTTCTGAGTCTTTAACCATGGAACTCCGAGCGCAGATCGACAAGTATCACGCACATATTTCTAAGAAGTATAAAGCCAAAAGCTTCCTCGTCTATTTCCAGGCCTATACCAATACTTTCACCAAGCTCACGGGCCTGCGAGCGAATTTTGAAACCGCGCTGTCTTATGACTATGTGAAAGGCTTTGTCGTCGGCACACGCCCAGATTGCCTTTCTAAAGGGGTTTTGGATCTTTGGCAGGAATTCCATCAGAAATCTTTTGTCGCCGTCGAATTGGGCGTTCAGAGCTTCTTTAACGATCAACTGGAGTTCATGCGCCGGGGGCACACTGCGGAAGCTTCGATTGAAGCCGTTCATAAGATTGCAGATAGCACAGACGTGGATCTGGGAATTCATCTGATTTTTGGAAATCCCGGCGAAACAGACGAACAAATCATTCAGACGGCCGAGATTGTGAATAAGCTTCCAATCACGAATGTGAAACTTCATAACCTGCACGTTTTGAAAAACACGCCCCTTGAGGAAATGCACGCCCGCGGCGAGTTCACGCCGATCGAAAGAGATGTGTATTCGAACCGTGTGAAACTGTTTTTACAGCATTTAGCTCCGCACATCGCCCTTCATAGGCTTGCAGCCTATTCTTCGCGCTGGGATGAACTCATCGCTCCTCAGTGGACAACGGATAAAATGGGCACGCACCAATACATTATCGATAGTTTGCGCAAAGATCAGGCACATCAAAGTCAGTTGTTCGTTGCCACAGATCCCGAAACCCAGACCTTGATCGAGCAGCTCCGCGAAAAAAGTTTACCGGATTCACGGGAACACTAGGGGTAGATTTAAGATCATGACAGATTGCTATATCTAGACCTTGCGTTAATCCGTTGTTTTTCCGTCCTTTCAACTCTTTAGATCACTTTCCGCTATGAGATATGCAAAAAAAAGTAGCTCTTTTCGGCCTGACAGACATGTCAAGAAGATCAAATTTAGTGCTTAAATGATAAGCAGCGCTAGAAATATTTTGTAAAATTTTTCCTATTTAAGTTTGACTCCATTTCAAAAAATGAAGATCCTTCAAGTGCGAGGAAGATCGGCCATATGGATATGGCCACTCTGACGAACCCCTAGATCTAGTGGTTCCCCGGCAAAAGCGAAAAGCTTCGGGGTGCGATGAAAGTCTAGGAGTTAAAAGAGCAATTCTAACTGTTAACAGAAACGTAAACAGGAGGATCCGATTGGAAGAAGCTCTCTTTCTCTGTCGCTAAACTGATGGCGCCCTATTGATGAAAGTCAATTTCGGTGGCAGCGGCAAACAGTGACTAAAGACAACTAGCAAACACTATTAATTTAGATAAAACATCGTTCGGTTTTTACGGAGGGGTAAGAACTGAAGCGGGATTTTTTTCGCCTGGAAACAGGTCATCCATTGAGGGGACGTTATTATGCTGAATCAGGAGTCCAACGGACAGGGCTATCAATCTGACACTACACCACACATGATGCGCGTAAAGAAACGTGACGGAACTCTTGAGCCCGTTGACGTGACTAAGATCGTTGAGCGCGTTACTCGCTGCTGCCAGGGCTTGGCACAGGTTGACCCACTCCGCGTAGCTACAAAGGCTATCAGCGGTCTTTATGATGGCGCCTCTACTAAGGAACTCGATAACCTTTGCATTCAAACAGCAAGTCTTTTGATCGGTGAAGAGCCAGAATATTCTCGTTTGGCGGCCCGTCTTCTTTCTACATATATTGATGAAGAAGTTCGTTCACAAAAAATCGGTTCTTTTGCCGATGCTGTGAACCAAGGCTTTGATAAAGGTCTGATGTCTGAATCTTTGCACAAGTTCGTTGAGGCGAATAAAGCGGCTTTGTGCGCGGCGATTGAGCCTTACCGCACAGACCGTTTCGAATACTTCGGTCTTCGCACGGTTTATGACCGTTATCTTTTGAAAAACCCGACAACTCGCCAAGTGATTGAGACTCCTCAGTACTTCTTTATGCGCGTGGCTTGTGGTCTTGCGCAAAACGTCGACGAAGCGATCGAATTCTATCGCTTGATCTCTTCTCACGATTACATGGCGTCAACTCCGACATTATTCAACTCTGGAACTCTTCGTCCGCAGATGTCTTCTTGCTATTTGCTCGACTCTCCAGACGATGACTTGCGCGCAATCTATGACAAATACACAGATATCGCTCTTCTTTCTAAATTTGCCGGCGGTATCGGCGTGGCTTTCCACCGCATTCGTTCCCGCGGTTCCCTTATTAAGGGCACAAACGGTCACTCTAACGGGATCATTCCTTGGTTGAAAACTATGGATTCTTCCGTTGCAGCTGTGAACCAAGGCGGCAAACGTAAAGGGGCGGCCTGCGTGTACTTGGAAACTTGGCATGCGGACATCGAGGAGTTCCTCGAAATGCGTGACAACACCGGTGATGAAGCAAAACGCACTCATAACTTGAACTTGGCAAACTGGGTTCCAGATTTGTTCATGAAGCGTGTTGAAACAGACGGCATGTGGTCTTTGTTTGACCCACGTGTAGTTCCTCACTTCACAGATATCTACGGTGATGCTTTCGAAAAAGAATACATCGCAGCCGAAGAAAAGAAAATGTACGTAAAACAAATCAAAGCTCGTGATTTGTACTCTCGTATGATGAAGACCTTGGCGCAAACTGGCAATGGCTGGATGACTTGGAAGGATGCTTCTAATCTGAAAGCCAACCAAGTGGGCCAACCTCAGAACGTGATCCATCTTTCAAATCTCTGCACAGAGATCTTGGAAGTGACTTCTAATAAAGAAACAGCGGTGTGTAACTTGGGTTCTGTGAACTTGGGCCGCCACATCATCAACGGCGAGTTCGATTTCGAAAAATTGGCTAAAACTGTTCGCACAGCTGTGAAGTACTTGGATCGCGTTGTTGATATCAACTTCTACCCTATTGAGACTGCTAAAAACAGCAATCACAAATGGCGTCCAGTGGGTTTGGGCATCATGGGCCTTCAGGATGCATTCTTCCAATTGAAGCTGCCTTTTGATTCTGACAAAGCTCGCGAATTGTCTGCGCGCATTCAAGAAGAGATCTACTACAATGCGATGGTAGCTTCTTGCGAACTCGCTGAAAAGCATGGTCCTCACGGCGCTTACGAGGAAACTCGTGCGGCTCAAGGATTCTTGCAATACGACCTTTGGGGTGTGACTCCAAGTCAGCCTGAGCGTTTTGTGAAATTGAAAGAACGTATCAAAAAGTTTGGCTTGAGAAATTCTCTTGTTATTGCGATTGCTCCAACAGCAACGATTGCTTCTATCGTTGGTTGCTACGAAGCCACTGAGCCGCAAGTAAGTAATCTCTTTAAACGTGAAACTTTGTCTGGCGAGTTCATGCAAATTAATCGCTACTTGGTTTCTGATTTGAAAGCGATGAACCTTTGGAACGAAGACATCCGTAACGAAATCAAAATGATGGATGGTTCGATCCAGGACGTGGCCGCAATTCCGCCGCAATTGAAAGAGATCTACAGAACTGTTTGGGAAATCCCAATGAAAGCGTTGATCGACATGGGTGCGGATCGGGGTGCTTACATCGACCAATCTCAGTCTTTGAACCTCTTCATGGAAAGCCCAACCATCGGCAAGCTTTCTAGCATGTACATGTACGCATGGAAAAAAGGTCTGAAAACGACTTACTACCTCCGTTCACGTCCAGCAACAAGCATTGCTAAGACGACTGTGAAGAAAACAACTGCGAGTGGCTCAACGATCACGGAAACTACGATCGTCGAAGCAGCTCCAAAGAAAGAATACTCTGACGCTGAAGTGATCGCATGTTCTCTGGAAAACCCAGAAGCCTGCGAAGCTTGCCAGTAATCCGCAGACGCGGAGGATGCGTAGGGGCCGGACGGCCCCGGCGCTCGACTTAACTAACTACTAGAAGGATTTTACTACTATGTTGCTCGACCCAGGATTTAATCTCACATTGCGCCCGATGAAATACCCTACCTTCTACGAAATGTATAAGAACGGGATTAAAAACACATGGACTGTAGACGAAGTTGATTTCTCTACGGACCTTGTCGACCTTCACGCCAAAATGACTCCGGCCGAGAAGCACTTGATCTCTCGTCTTGTGGCTTTCTTCGCAACGGGTGATTCTATTGTTGGAAACAACCTTGTTTTGAACCTGTACAAACACGTGAACTCGCCAGAAGGCCGCATGTACTTGTCTCGTCAGCTTTATGAAGAGGCTTTGCACGTTCAGTTCTACCTCACTCTTTTGGACACTTACATTCCTAATCCAGATGAGCGCGCGGAAGCTTTTGCGGCGATTGAAAACATCCCGTCCATTAAGAAAAAAGCTGATTTCTGCTTTAAATGGATCGATTCCGTTCAAGACTTTGAAACTCTTCAAACAAAAGAAGATCGCCGTAAGTTCTTGATGAATATGATCTGCTTCGCAACGTGCGTAGAAGGCTTGTTCTTCTATGCAGCGTTTGCTTACGTATACTTCTTGCGTTCAAAAGGTCTCTTGGCAGGTCTTGCGACGGGCACAAATTGGGTTTTCCGTGACGAATCTATGCACATGGCCTTCGCGTTGGAAGTCATCAAGACAGCTCGCAAAGAAGAGCCGGATTTGTTCAATGAACAAATGGAAGACATGGTTGTTCAAATGCTTGAAGACGCGATCGACTGTGAGATGGAATTTGCTCAAGACGTATTGCAAATGGGCGTTGCCGGCATGTCTGCAAAAGATATGAGACAGTACTTGGAGTTCGTAGCAGACCAACGTTTGGAAAGCTTAAACATTGCTCCTCGCTACAATGTGAAGAACCCGTTTGCGTTCATGGAACTTCAAGATATGCAGGAATTAGCAAACTTCTTCGAAAGAAGAGTTTCTGCATACCAAATGGGAGTTTCCGGAAGCGTGTCTTTCGATGAAACGTTCTAGAGAAGTCCTTCTTTGGGCATTTTTTCTAGCACTGTGTTTCTGGGCAGGTTACCTCAAAGGGTTCCTGCCCTTAACATTTAAGCAGAACCTTTTCACCAAAGGTCCCGTTCGCATTTTGAATGCGACTCCATTTGATTTGCCACAAGACTTTGTCAAAGCGCTTGAAGATGACTTTGGTCAAAAGGTCGAAGTTCAAAGAATTAAAACCTGGGATGAGCTGCAAGCAAAGATGGTCGTAAAAAATGGACCGAACCTGATCTTAGCACCCGCTTACTGGTCTCAGGATCTCGCGAACGAAAACTTGCTTCTACGTTTAAATCCGCTTCGCTCAAAAATTGAAAAACGCCTGTCTCCGGATTTTATTTCTCTTCAAGGGAAGAACTTAAACGTTCTTCCCCTCTATTGGACAGTGACGGAGTTCCGCACCCACAAAGACAGCGCTCTTGGCGACACTCTGGATCAGGCGCTCACAAACAAGAACCTGGCGGAATTGCATCTTTTTCCAGACACGGACCTGATGGCCGTTCATATCAAAGCCTGGTCGAAAAATCCTCAAGTCGGTCTTTTAAAGATTAAAGATATCAGTACTTATCATTTTAATAAGCTTCCGCAAGAGATCGGCAAAAACACTGTCTGGGAAGTTCCACAGGTTTTAAAGATCAAAGACAGCCGCCCTTTGGAAACGCAAAAAAGCAAGGCCTTAGTGATCTATGGCATGATGATTCCGAAGAACTCTATGAATCGCAAAGTGTCTTATCACGTGCTTGAACGCTTGATGGATCAAGATATGGAAGAAATGGCTTTAGCAAAGCTCCCCCTCGGTAGCACATTGCAGGTGTCAGATGGGCCTTTGAGGATTTCTAAAGAACAAAGATCCTCAGAGTTACGTGATTTAAAATTACATGAATTAGTGATTCTCGAAAGACGCTGGCCAGATCTGTTTCAGGATTACTGGCAGAAATTCAACTTTATCTCACCAAATTAAGATAGAGATAACCGCCGGCGGCGTTTGTCACAGGACTGTTATTTGTATCGTAAGCGATCAGCTCAAGCTTAACCGTGTAGATCGCAGCTGTCGGCAAATTACGGATATCAACTGCTACGTCGAACTTGCCCTTGCGGCAAGCCGGCTGTGTGCTACTGCCAGTAACACTGTAAGCAGGGGCTGTCATTGGCGTATTTCCCGTTTGTTTTACGACCGTCACATTAATTTTGTTGCTTGGATAAGTTGAGTAAGCGCAATCGCCACTGATTTCAACTTTTGTATCAGTCGCTGTTGGGTAAAGAGAAACTGCACTTCCGCTGTTTGTAAGCTTTAAACCTGTGGCGCTGGCTGCTTGGTTGGCGCAACCATTGGCAGGACATTTGGAGTTCTCGACGTAGTCGCCCATGAGGCTATCAGAGTATTGATTACATGCCGTCAAGGCGAAGAAACCTAGAACGAGATATGATTTCAAAAGAGGTTTCAAAGACATACGGAGTCCCCCTACCCTTAATCCTATCAAATTATCGGCTTTTCAGAGATAACAAATTAGAAATTCTCAGTCTGAGACGGTTTTAAGTCCTGAAGAGGATTCAGTATGGGCTTTAAACGCTGTTTTATATTCGTAAGAATGCTTTCCAGAAACTCAGGTTGCATAAAGAGGAAGTACACAGAAATCATCACAAATGAGAAATGCAAAAGTCCCATCAAGATTCCGATCGTCAAATGGAAGAAGATCCCTACTATCAACCAAATTTTTCTAAACTTGGGTTGCAGCATGGCTGCCGGGAAATAGATCTCAAAAATTACGCTCGTAAAACTGCCGATGGCAATCACCAGTGGAATATGCCTTAAGAATGTCCAGTCATGATCAACCATCTGTGGATTTGCAAGAACACTCCACAAAGCCGTTCCATCCCACCAGCTTGCACCTTTCAGTTTTTCAAATCCCGTATAGGCGTAAATGATACAAAGCTGGAACTGCATCATGCGCATCATTGCTGATGTCACAAAATCAGACTCCATTCTTATTGGCTTTTTACGGTTGAAAAGATTCAAAATACTGAGACGTGCGCAACTATCCGTGAAGGCGAGATAAAATAAAAACACACCGCAAATTACGTCCGCGCCGAAGATCGCTGCGTAATTCCGGTCCAGGAAGCCCATATGCAGAACCCAAGCAGCAATAGCGACTCCCCGGCCACCAATGCCTAAAAATAGCAATAGCAGCAACAAAACGTAAATCCCATGCACTGTGCCCGCCATGGAATCCGGCCAGAAAAACCAAGCAAAGGTCGGGCGAATAAAGTCGTCCATACTTTCAAGCGCAAGGGCTCGCGGCATAAAAGACTTATCAGTGAAATAAGCAATATTCCATGAGCGCATGAAATAAAGATGCAACATCGTTCCGACGAGCAATAAGCGCATAAAACCAAGATTGATTAACTTTCGTGGGCTAAACCAGAACTGATCCCAGGCCTTCAGAGCTTTATTCAACATGGCAGGACACCTCGCGCTTGATGAGTTCGTTCTGCTTTGAAAGATCTTCCATCGGCTGATTTTTCATAAACGCCGCTTGATCCAGTGGTGGAATCGACTCAACAACAAAATCAATATAGACCGAGCTCGCCCCCGGATGCTGGCGGCAAATTTCCGGAGCAAAAAGTTTTTCTAAGCGCTCTGGATTGAGAATAAAATAGTGCATCAAATAGAGCTCTCGACGTTCACGCGGATCAAAAGTTCCGACATTTTTTAATGCCGGAAAAAAGCCTTCTACAGGATCCTTAACCAACTCCCCGTCGACGTCGGTGAAGTTCACCAAGTAACGAATGTACATTGTATGAGCAGGATCCGGAGAAAAGAAATTCCAAGCTGTGTTAAAGCCTGTTTGATTTGCGTAGGTCGTGATTTGGTGCTCAAAAAAGCGGGCCATGAACGACCCGCCATTAGACATGATAACAACAACAAATAGATGGTAAAGTATCCAAATACTTAAAAGGGACTTTGCAAAAACGAGGAACTTTTTAGAGTTCAGCATCGCCCTCATCAATATCATCCGCTTCGCCTAAGAAAGGCAATTCTTCGGACTCCATTGCTTCTTCTTCATCAACTTCAGCATCAAACTCAGCAATTGCCTGTTGTAACTCTGGATTCTCGACATCAACTTCTACATCCAAAGCTTCACTGGCCGCCACTTCGCCTTCAGCATTTTCGATAGCACCAACCGCCTCTTCTGTCACAACTGGAGCTGACTGACCGGCAGCCAAAGCTTCATCGTAACGTTTGAGCCAGTTTACATCGCGAGTTGGAACGGCTTCATCCATTGCCAAAGCTTCACGGATGTTTTGTGCTTTCTCCTGATCACGTTTTTCACGCTGACGTTGCTTTTCTTTTTCAAAGAAGTCAGACGACGTCGTGATTTCTTCAAGCTGCTCCGTGATCTTAGTCAATTCATCTTCACCTTGAGAGTAGGAAGTGCCGATCGCTTCACCCATGGAGTCCGTGATCGTGCTAAGAGTTTGCTTCTCTTTTTCTTCCTCTTCACCAATCCCTTCTGGCAGAAGTTCATCGATTTGAGAAAGAGTCGGCAATTCTTTAAGGTTACGTAGCCCGAAGATCTCGAGGAACTTACGAGTCGTTCCGTATTGCATAGGACGACCAGGCAACTCGCTCTTACCCTCGAAACAAACCAAGTTCTTTTCCATCAGGGCGCGGAGTAAGTGACCAGACTCGACACCACGGATAACATCGACTTCAGATTTCACAAGCGGCTGCTTATAAGCCACGATCGCAAGCACCTCAAGAGCTGGACCTGAAAGCTTGAATGGACGAGCTTTCAAAGTACGGCGCATGAATTCCATGTTATCGATTTTTGTGCGGAGCTGGTAACCACCTGGAACTTCTTCCAAAGTGACGCCACGACGGCCGCCCGCGTATTCAACCGCCAAAGTCTCTAGGACGCGACGGATTTTTTTAGAATCAATATTTGTTCCTTTAAACACCAGCTTCAAAGAAGCAATGCTCACAGGACGGTCAGAGGCAAACAAAATACTTTCGATGATAGATTCAAGACGTTCTTCTTCAACGAACTCAACCTCTTCGATTTCCGCAGACTCAAAGCCGTCAAGCTCTGTGCCTTCAACAGAAACACCATCCGCTGAATCCTCTTCAGACGCCAGCATTTCAGCTTCGTCTTCTTCGCTGACTTCAGGCAAGAAGCCAGGAGTTTCCTCTTCCTCTTGCAAGAAGATAGATGCTTCGGTTTCTACGTCAGCCGTTTCTTCTTCAGACTCTTCGGATTCCTCAGCTTCAGCGGCTTCGAGCTCTTCGCTCTCAAGCTCTTCAGCTTCTTCGTTTTCGATATTTTCTACAGCTTCTTCTGCAAAGAATTCTTCAGGAAGAGACTCCCCTTCGCTGTTTTTTTCTGCAGTGCTTGCTTGATTTTCTTCATTGAACAAAGATGCGGACTCAAAAGCCTCTTGCGCCAGATCTTTCACTTTCTTCTTCTTAGCCAAGAGTTCCCCCCTCTACGTTGCCATCATTCGAAATGTCGTCTTTAAAAAGTTCTTCTTCTGCAGCCAAAAGCTCTTCGTCGCTCGCCATATCGTCGGTAATTTCGACTTGAGCAACACTCATGTCATCTGCAGAAACTGGAGTTAATACCATTTGTTGATCATTGTCTTCAGCGTCGGTCAAAACGAACTCTTCGTCCGCTGCCGCAGCTTCTGCCGCTTCTTTTTCGGATTTCGCAAACAGGCTTTCAGCGGCTGCGTCCGCATTCACGGCGCCGTACTCTTCCACACTGGAAAGAACGTCGCCCTCAACCGGCTTTCTCGCTTCGACATAAATGTCAGAGTAAGCTTCGGTTTGGAACAAAGAAACAAATCCCATTTTACCAAGTTCTAAAACGGACAAGAACGTGATGAGCGCTTGACGAGCACGGTCTTCCGTCGCTGTCACAAGGTCCATCATAATGACTTTTTGACCGACAAAAAGACGATCTTTGATTTCCAAGATACGGCTAGAGATCGACTGAGCTTTGGCTGTGACTTGGTGGATTTTCTTTTTCGCTGTCTTAACAACTTTGCGGTAAGTCGCAATCAATGAGAACAAAGCGTTCTCTTCAAGAATGATTTCATCTTCTTTCGGAGCCAAGGTCTCACGCACACCGCGCGCCCAAATATCACGTCCCATCAAAGGGCGGTCATAAAGCATTTTTGCGGCCTCTTGGTATTTTTGATACTCAAGAAGTTTTTGCACGAGCTCTTTACGTGGATCTTCAGTTTCAACGATCTCGCCGTTTTCATCGTACTGCGGAAGGAGCATGCGGGACTTGATATGGATCAAAGTCGACGCCATGGCGACGAACTCGCCGGCCACTTCAAGATCCAACTCCTTCATGAGCTTAATATATTCAAAATACTGCTTCGTGATATCTTGGATATTGATATCCATAATATCCATGTCTTCTTTACGGATAAGGTAAAGAAGAAGACCTAATGGACCTTCGAATTTTGGCAGCTGAATATTAATACTCATTGAACGATATTCCCCCTAGCTGTCTGTTTACCACTTCATTTGAGAGCGCACGATGCCCAGTGTCTTTTGCGCCTCTTTACGAGCTTTTTCACAACCAGCGTCGATGATTGAATCAAGCAGTTTCGGATTATTCAACAATTCTTTTTTCTTTTCTCGAGGTTCTTTTGTTAGGGCGTCGATATTGCTGAATAATTTAGCTTTGCAATCGCCGCAACCAATGCCCGCTGTACGGCACCCTTGCTCCACCCAGCTTAAGTCTTCAGCAGTGGAGTAAAGTTTATGATACCCATACACTGAACACACTTCCGGATTTCCCGTGTCCTCGCGGCGAACACGCTGAGGATCCGTCACCATCATGTTTACTTTTTTCTTCAGACTCTTCTCGTCCTCTGTCAGATAAAGAGTGTTCCCGTAAGACTTAGACATCTTGCGGCCGTCAAGCCCCGGCAATGTCGGAGTTTCCGTGAAGAGTGGCGTCGGCTCAGGGAGCTTTGCCTTATATATATGATTAAAGCGGCGGATGATTTCGCGGGAAATTTCCAAATGCGCCGTCTGGTCTTTTCCAATCGGTACTTTTTCGCCGCGGTAAATCAAAATATCTGCCGTTTGCAAAACAGGATAAGCAAAACGACCCAAGTTATGGGTGTCATTGGCCTTCGCCTCTTCCTCGGCGTCTTTCCAAGTTGTAACGCGCTCTAGCCAACCCATCGGAGTCAGGTTCGCAAGAATCATAAAGAGTTCGATATGCTCTGGAACCTTGCTTTGAACAAAGATTGTTGATTTCTCAGGATCAAGACCCCAAGCAATAAACTCTGCGATCATCTCGCGGGTCCATGGCGTGACTTCATTCGTCGTTCTGTAGGCCGTGGTCATTCCATGCCAGTCCATCGCGCCAAAGAAGCAATCGTAGGTGCCTTCGTTTTGAAGTTTCACGAAGTTACTGAGGGCCCCCCAGTAGTTTCCGATATGCAAAGGACCGGTGACTCGAATTCCGCTCATCACGCGTTGACGGCGTGGTGGTTTTACAGGCTGCTGCGGTTGTTCGTTTTCACTCATAGCATTCCACCCAGGGCCGTCTTCATTAAAAGATCCTGCCCCCAGTAAACCGGGATCGCGAGCACATGCAATGCTCCCGTCAGAATCAGTGCCATCAAAATCATGCTCGTGATGTGCTCGTTTTGTTCAAGTTTGTAGTTAAGTTGCGCTGGCAAAAAGCGCGCAAGCACCTTACCGCCATCCAAAGGGTTGAGCGGAATCAAATTGAAAATCGCAAGAAACAGATTCGTCGTGATGAAGACCTTTACGATTTTCAGGAACGACATCACCACGTCTGAAACGAGGAAGTAACGCGCCGTAATGGCGATCACCAAAGCTCCGACGAGGGCGAGGAAAATATTCGAAAGGGGCCCTGCAAGCGCCACCCAGAACATGTCTTTTTTCGCATCTTTCAAATTTCGGGCATTCACGGGAACAGGTTTCGCCCAACCAAAAAAGATGGGAGTGGCGAAGATGATCGACATCAGAGGCAAAATCAAAGTGCCGAGCATATCCATGTGGGCTACCGGGTTCATCGTCAAACGGCCCATAATTTGTGCAGTATTATCGCCACGGAGTTTTGCCACCCATCCATGAGCGAACTCGTGAAAGCAAAGTGCGAACAAAAACGGAATGTAATAAACGCCAACCTTTGCACCGATTTCCATCAGGTCCATAGTATTTTCCTCAATCGACTTACAGTCGAACTTCAGGCCTCCGGCCTTACGTATCCTTTTACGCTACCCAACACCTAGACACTTGTCTAGAAACAGTTGGCTGCGTGCCCAAAGATCATGCACCCGATGACGCGCAATGTGCTTCGAGTTTCTGCGCTTAATTCCGGTTGCTTACGACGAAGCTTGCAGATAGTTTTTAGGGGCTTTTTTATCACAATTTGAAGGAGTTTATGATGTCTAATTCTGTTGATGCCCGTCCTGCGCTGACGATTCTCTCTGAAGACGAAATGGCTTTCCGCGAAGCTGTTCGTAGCTTTGCTGAATCTGAAATCAAACCCCATGTTACTCACATGGACGAAAAAGCCGAAATGGATCCGGCGATCGTTAAGAAGCTTTTCGAGATGGGTTTGATGGGCATTGAGACTCCTGAAAAATACGGCGGCGCCGGCTCCACTTTCACAATGGCCTGCTTAGCGGTTGAAGAGCTTGGCCGTGTGGACGGTTCTGTCAGCGTTCTTTTGGATGTGCAAAATACTTTGGTAACCAACGCGTTTCTTAAATGGGGGAATGAAAAACTCCAAGCGAAGTACTTGCCAAAGATGGCTTCTGAATGGGTCGGCGCTTACGCTTTGTCTGAAAGCTCTTCAGGTTCTGATGCATTTGCATTGAAATTAAAAGCTGAACTTAAAGGCGACAAATATGTTTTGAATGGTTCAAAACTTTGGATCACGAACGGCAAAGAAGCCAACGTGTTCATCTGCTTTGCGAACGTTGATTTCGGCAAAGGCTACAAAGGTATCACGGCGTTTGTTGTTGAGAAGTCCTTCAAAGGTTTCTCGGTTGGTAAAAAAGAAGACAAACTCGGCATCCGCGCAAGCTCAACTTGCGAATTGCTCTTTGATAACTGCGAAGTGCCGGTTGAAAACGTTCTTGGCGAAGTCGGCAAAGGTTACAAAATTGCGATTGAGACATTGAACGAAGGGCGCATCGGAATCGGCGCGCAAATGGTGGGGATCGCTCAAGGTGCTTACGAGGCGACGTTAAATTATATTAAATCTCGCGAACAATTCGGCAAATCCATCGCTCAATTCCAAGGCGTTCAGTTCCAATTGGCTGAAATGCGCACGGAACTCGAAGCCGCTCGTTTGATGGTTTACAATGCTGCTCGCTTGAAAGATGCCGGCCAAGATTTCATCGAAGCGGCCGCAATGGCGAAATTGTTCTCTTCACGTGCTGCTTGCAACATCACATCGACGGCGGTGGACTTGTTCGGCGGTAACGGCTTCACAAAAGAATATCCAGTTGAGAAGTTCTGGCGTGATGCAAAGATCGGTCAGATCTATGAAGGAACGACAAACATGCAATTGCAAACGATTGCCAAAATGGAGCTCGATAAGTAAGGAGTTCCCTTTGAAGAATCTTGTTAGCCTGGTTTTAGTAGTCCTTTTCGGTTCGCTGGGTTTTGGCGCGGGAGAAACTCCCGCCCCGACTTTCAAACTGCATCTGTCCAACGAGCCAAGCCAACTCGATCCTCATCAGCAGAAGTCTTCAGCCTCCAGCTATCTTCTGCAAAATCTCTATCGCAATATTTTCTTCTACGACAATAAGCAGGGCCTCGTTCCGGATCTCGGCGAGAGCTGCAAACGCGATGGACCTTTGGTTCTTATTTGTAAGCTTAAAAAGGGGCTTATATGGAGTGACGGCAGTGCATTGACTTCTGCCGACTTTATTAAAGGCTATCAACGAGTTCTTGATCCGAAAAACGCCGCTCCTCGCGCGGACATGCTTTTCAAAATTAAAAACGCGCCGGCGATTTACAAGGGCCAAAAAAAAATGGAGACCCTTGGCATCACCGCTCCTGATGCGACGACTTTGCGTTTTGAGTTTGAAGAAAAAGATCCTGACTTTGAATACAATCTTGCGAGCTTCTTAATTGCGCCGGTGAAGAATATTCTAAAGCCCGGGCAAAAAGTTTCTGAATTGATTGTCAATGGTCCTTATAAAATGGCCGATTGGCTGCCTGGACAAAAAATTCAACTTATTAATAATACCAATTACAAGCTGGGAAATTTTAACAAGCGCCCGCTCGTTGAAATTCTTTTTATCAACGAAGACAGCGTCGCCCTTCAGCTTTATGAGAAAAACGAGCTCAGTTTCCTGCGCCGCCTGCCGACTCTTTATATTCCAAAATTTAAATCGCGTCCGGACTTCTATTGGATTCCGGTGATTCGCTTTGACTACATTGGCTTTGGTCCTTCATTGAAAGACCATCCAAAAATCCGCGAAGCCATTGCTCTTTCTCTTAATTACCCTGAACTGCAGAAAATCTTTTCTTCAGAAGGAGTTCCGGGTTGTCCGGGAATTCCGAGCGCTTGGATGACAGAAGAGTTATGTTACAAACTCGATGCGCAAAAAGCGAAGAAGGCTTTTAGCGAAGACAAAAAAGTTCCCGCTGATATGAAGCTCATGTACTCCGCTTTGGGTGGTGAAGATCATCGCCGCGCGACCGAGTGGATGCAGGCACAGTGGCAAAAGAACCTCGGCCTTAAGGTGCAGCTCGTACTTCGTGAAAACAAAGTCTACTTGAACGAACTGCAAAGCAATCCGCCGGCACTTTTCCGTAAAGGTGTCGCCCCGGACCGCCCCACCTGTTTAGCAACGCTTGAGACCTTTGCGGACTGGAGTCCTGAGAACTACATCCAGATGAAAGACCCTGAGTATCAAGCGATCTTAAAAAAACTCGGTGAATCTACAAAGCCTGAGGATCAGCGCAAGATCTGCACGGAGGGCATTCACTATTTGATGGATCGTTACCTCGTGATTCCTCTTGGCGAAATTCACTTCGCGATGATGGCGAAAAAGACTTTCCATGGCTGGAAGGTCAACTCCATGAACCAACTCGATCTTGCAGATTTATCTGCCGATTAGAACGCCTCAACGTCTCAGACTGAAACAAAATGGGTTTAAAACTAGACCCATTTTCCCGCTATAAGACATTCATCCCCAAAACTTTTGTCTCAACTTTTCTAGATCAAGGCCGATAAGTCTAACATCCAGTCCTGAGACGACAGGGTACGAACACAATAGGGGAGAATTTCCAAATGTCTGAAACTAAAAAGACTGAAAAACAAGTTCCTAATAACGTGATCCAACTCGGCCCAACGAAGTGCTGCGGCGAAGGCTGCAACAAGAAGCCTGAAAAAGCGGGTTTCTGCATGGAGCACTTTGAATGGTTTAAAGCCGGTCTCCTCACTAAAGAAGGCGCGAAAGCTGCTGACTTCGAGAAAAAGCACTACCACTTTATGAAGGCGAAAAGAGCCGCATAAGGTTTTACTGTTCCTGAAACTTTTGAACCCTTGCGATTCCCATTTCCGTTATAGCCCTTCAAGATGAAGGGCTTTTTTTCGTCCTGATTTACTATGTAAACTAATTGCAGATTGACCCTTCTACACTCACCTCTTATTTTTTAGGTATACATAGGAGAGAATTGTGAATTCTACTTTTTCTAAGATTGTTTTGGTTTGCGCTTCGGCGCTTTTATTGAATGCTTGTGCTTCTTCGGCGACGGTTTCTGGGATGATTAATACGGAGTATTCTGGGACGAAGCCCTCGAGCCAGAAGATGCAGAATACTGTGCAGCTCGGGGATGTGTATGGTGGAAACGAGACGAACCCGATGTGGACTTCACAGATTTCCGGCAATGATTTCAAAGAGGCCCTTCGTGAGTCTTTGAAGAATGCGGGCTTTGCGGCTTCTGGTGAAAACACCCGTTATGTTTTGAAAGCGAATTTGATGCGTATTGATCAGCCGCTGTTTGGTTTGGATATGACCGTCACAACGACTGTGAAGTACATCCTTGTTGATAAAGTTAAAAACACCGTTGTTTGGACTCAAGACGTTTCCGCAGCCCACACGGCGACTTTTAGTGATGCGGCTATGGGCATGGTGCGCTTGCGTCTTGCCAATGAAGGTTCTGCAAAAAAGAACATCGGTCAGCTCTTAGGCATTCTCCAGGGACTTGATCCAGATAAAATTTCTGTCGGCTTAAACTAAAATTGAAATTGATATGGGGTGCTAGATAGTGCCCCAGAAGGCCATGAAGAAAATAAAGCCGAAAATGAAGTATTTGAGGCTGATTTTTAAAGCTTCTTCGATAGACATGACTTCTCATCGGCACTTTCCCCTGCTAACATGACCCTCTCTAGACTTTAGTGAGGTTCTCCTATGAAAAAAGCAGCTCTCATCACAGGCGCCAGCTCCGGTATCGGCCAAGCCACTGCGCTTGAATTTGCCCGCCAAGGCTATTTTGTCTACCTCATGGGACGCAACAAGGAACGCCTCGAAGAAACGGCTCTGCAATGCCCTGCCGGCGCTTGCTTGCTGTCTTGTGATCTCACAGATCCGAAGGCGGTTGAAAAGCGCGTGCATGAGATTTACGAAAATCCAATTTATCGCATGGAAGTGCTCGTGAATAACGCTGGCATTTTCCAAACTCACAGCATGGAAGAAGGCTCGGACGAAATCTGGGACCGCATGTACAAAGCCAATCTGCTCGGCCCTGTTCGTCTGACCCGACTTTTGATTCCTTATTTCAAAAAGCATCAGAAGGGCTCCATCGTCAATGTGTCTTCAACTCTCGGAATGAGACCTTCTTCGAATACAGGTGCGTACTCTGCTTTGAAAGCCGCAATGATCAATTGGACCCTGAGCCTGGCGCAAGAAGCAGGTGCCTACGGTGTTCGTGTCAATTGCATCTCTCCTGGAATTGTCGATACACCGATTCATGCCTTTCATAGTCTTGAAGATCTGCAAAAGCAGCATCGTCTGGCAGAGATGGCAAAGCTTCAGCCTCTTGGCCGCATCGGCACGCCGGAAGATATCGCAAAGAGCATCTACTTCCTGGGCTCGGACCTTTCTTCATGGACGACAGGGGCGGTTCTGGCCGTTGATGGCGGGATCAATCTGCAATGACGAAGGCCCTGATTTTGAGCGAAGGCTTCGCAGCGGCTCACCTTTATCACCAAAAAGCCTGGTCTGAAGCCGAAAACAAGGCCTGCTTTGGCAAATGCTTTACCGAGCATGGCCATGGCCACAATTACCGCTTTGAGGTCGGCTTTACCGAGCCAAAAACTCCTCGCGAAGAGCTGATGAAGGCCGTTAGAGCGACAACGGACCTTTTGGATCACCAGCATCTCAACTTTGTCATTCCGGAGTTCAAGGATCTCGTCCCAACGACCGAAAATATCGCCCTTTATCTCCTAAAAAAACTTCAAGAGCGCTCCCCAGGGGAGCAGATTTCCTATATAAAGCTCTATGAGATGAACGATTTGTGGGTGGAGATCCGACCGTGAGTAATGACGAAAACAAAGTCCGATTGTCTAAGTTGATGGCTGAAAAAGGCCTTTGCTCGCGTCGTGAGGCCGATACTTACATCGCTGAAGGCCTCGTCATGGTCGATGGCGTGAAAGTCGACGTTCTTGGTACGAAGGTTTCTCCAAACGCGCGGATTACTTTGGATGCAAAAGCACTTAAAAATCAGAAAAATCTTGCCACGATCATTTTAAATAAACCGATCGGTTATGTCTCAGCCCAGCCAGAGCCTCAGTACACTCCTGCGATCAAGCTGATCACGCCTGAAAACCAATTCGGCGCAAGCAAGCAAAAACTCACGAAGGAATCCTTCGAGGGTCTTGCGGTTGCAGGCCGCCTGGATATTGATTCTCAGGGCTTGTTGATTTTCACCCAAGACGGTCGCATCGCAAAACAGATCATAGGTGAAAACAGCGAGATCGATAAAGAGTACCTCGTGCGCGTTGAAGGCAGACTGCCAAAAGAAAAACTGGAACTTCTTCGCTTTGGACTGGAACTTGATGGAAAACCGCTCCGCCCTGCTATTGTTGAGTGGGTGAACGCAGACCAGTTACGATTTGTCCTGACAGAGGGAAAAAAACGTCAAATCCGCCGCATGTGCGAAGCTGTGGGACTCAAAGTTCGCGGCTTGAAACGCGTTCGAGTCGGAAAACTCATGCTCGGCCATCTTCCTGAGGGAAAATGGCGCTTCTTAGAGCCTGGCGAGAGTCTTGATTAGCGCCTTTCTTGACACGTGATATACAATTTCTTTCTAGCAATATTGTTAAGTTCATTTAACAATCGTTTCAGAAAAATAGAACCCCATGGAGGATTCATGAAACGATTGGTGACATTGAGTGTGCTTATGACGGCGGCTCTTTTCGCAGGCAGCGCTTCTTTTGCGGCAAAAAGTGAAGGCAAAACTTTCGTGTACTGCTCTGAAGGCAGTCCAAGTTCTTTTAACCCCCAATTGGTGGCTGATGGAACTTCGCTCAATACCATGCACCCTATTTACAACGGCCTTGTTGAATTCGAATTGGGCACAACAAAAGTCGTCCCAGCCCTCGCTGAATCTTACACCATCTCTAAAGACAAACTCACTTACACTTTTAAACTTCGCAAAGGTGTGAAATTTCACACGACAAAGAATTTTACGCCAAAGCGTGAATTCAACGCTGAGGATGTGATCTTCTCTTACGAGAGAATGTGGAAGAAAGATCACCCTTACCACAATGTCGGCGGCGGTACTTACGAGTACTTCGAAGGTATGGACATGGGTAAAGTCATTAAGTCGATCAAGGCTATTGATCCAATGACTGTAGAAATCACTTTGAACTACGCGGAAGCTCCTTTCATTGCAAATATGGCAATGCCGTTCATGAGCATCCTTTCAAAAGAATACGCCGATCAACTGACAGCTCAAGGTAAGCAAGCGGACATCGATCTTGTTCCTGTGGGCACGGGACCTTTTGTGATGCAATCTTATGCAAAAGGCAGCTCTATTAAGTACACGGCGTTTGAGAATTACTGGGGTAAAAAAGGCAATATCGAAAAACTTATTTTTGCGATCACTCCGGACGCCAATGTGCGTGCACAGAAATTGAAAACCGGCGAATGCCAGTTTATCACAGAACCGGCTCCTTCAGACCTCGAAGCTTTAAAGAACGATACAAAAGTCAGCGTGATCAATGCTCCGGGGCTCAAT
The DNA here is from genome assembly GCA_018266295.1 of Bdellovibrionales bacterium. NCBI lineage: Bacteria > Pseudomonadati > Bdellovibrionota > Bdellovibrionia > Bdellovibrionales > Bdellovibrionales bacterium. The sequence goes on from JAFEAQ010000015.1 coordinate 171,583, forward strand.
GTTGCTTATCTTGCAATGAATGTTACAAAAAAGCCGTTTGATAATGTGATGGTTCGTCAGGCCGTGAACTATGCTTTAAACCGTAAAGCGTACATCGATGCGATCTTCCTCGGAAACGCAACGATTGCTAAAAATCCAATCCCACCGACAATCTGGTCTTATAACGATGCGGTGAAGGACTATGAATACAATCCTGAAAAGGCAAAAGAGCTTTTGAAGAAAGCCGGCTACCCAAACGGCTTTGAAACTGAAATGTGGACGATGCCCGTTTCCCGCCCTTACAACCCGAACGGCAAAAAGATGGGCGAACTCATGCAAGCCGATCTTGCAAAAGTGGGCATCAAAATCAAACTCGTTACTTTCGACTGGCCGACTTACTTGTCTAAATCAAAAGTTGGCGAACATACGTTGATCCAATTCGGTTGGACTGGCGATAACGGCGACCCGGATAATTTCTTGAATATGCTTCTGGGTTGTTCAAGCGTTGAGTCCGGCTCAAACTACGCTCGTTGGTGCAACAAACCATTTAATGATCTTGTGACCGAAGCTAAAAAAGTAACGGACATGAAGAAGCGTACGGATCTGTATAAAAAAGCCCAGGTGATCTTTAAAGAAGAAGCCCCTTGGGTGACTCTCGATCACTCCTCTGTTCATCGTGCGATGTCTAAGAGTGTAAAGAACTACAAAATGGACCCATTGGGTGCCGACATCTTTAATCAGGTGAATATCGAGTAGATCGGTTTTAGGATGTTGCTATTTGCGCTCAAAAAAATCATGGAAGTGCTTCTCACTCTTGTGGGAATCACTTTCGTTTGTTTTCTGCTGATCCGCTTGGTGCCGGGGGATCCGGTACTCCTCATGATCGGCGAGCGCAATCTGGATCCCGTCGCCTATGCGGAAGCAAAAGCCAAACTCGGCCTTGATAAACCCATTGTCAGTCAGTTTGCAAGCTACGCAGGACAAGTGGTCACTGGCGACCTCGGGACCTCAATCACATCGAAAGCTCCGGTATGGACTGAGTTTAAGGAGCATTTCCCTGCAACAGTAGAACTCAGTATTGTCGCTTTGATTTTTGCGGTTCTATTTTCAATTCCCTTTGGCATTCTTGCGGCCGTTAAGAAAAACACCTTCTTTGATTATTTTCTGATGGGTACATCTCTGACCGGCTATTCGATGCCGATCTTTTGGTGGGGCCTTGTTTTAATTTTGTTTTTCTCGGTCAAACTCGGCTGGACTCCAGTTTCAGGCCGCATTGCCCTTGAGTACGATATTCCGGTCAAGACAGGGTTCTATTTGATTGATGCTTTAAGTTCCGAAGTCCGCGAGGCTGAGGGGTTTAAACCTTTCTGGAGTGCGGTTCAGCACCTTATCTTGCCGATGATTGTGCTAGGAACAATCCCTCTTGCTGTCATGGCACGTATGACTCGCTCTAGCTTTTTAGAAGTTTTAGGCGAAGACTTTGTCCGTACAGCACGCGCCAAAGGTCTTTCTGAGAAACGCGTGATTCTCGTGCACGCTTTTCGCAATGCTTTGATCCCGATTGTGACGACTCTGGCTCTCTGCTTTGGCACCGTGATTACGGGCGCGATCCTGACTGAAACAATTTTTAGCTGGCCTGGAGTTGGAAAGTGGATCGTCACAAGCATTACTTCACGTGATTACCCGACTATTCAGGGCGGTGTATTAATTATTGCTGTGATTATTGTATTAACAAATACGTTGGTTGATTTGATTTATATTTACCTAAATCCGCGTATTAAAAACGCCTTGTTGAAATAGCATGAAAGATTTTTTAAACGAACTCAGCCGCGACATTCGCAAAAACAAAGGAGCCTTCGCGGGCCTTTTGCTGATTTTGTTTTTTATCTTGCTTGCGCTGTTTGCGCCTTTTCTTTCACCGTATCAACCGGATCAAGTCATTGATGGCGCTCTTCGCCTGCCACCGGGGGCTGATTACAACGGCCATTACTTTCTTTTTGGAACCGACGATATCGGCCGTGACCTCTTTACACGAATTCTCTTTGGCGCCCGTGTCTCATTGATGGTGGGCCTCAGTGTGGTCGTGCTTGCCGCAAGTCTTGGGACTTTCTTAGGTCTCATGGCGGGCTATTTCGGCGGCTGGACTGATAGAGTGATTTCACGTGTGATGGATTTCATCATGGCACTTCCCGCTGTGCTATTTGCGATCGTGATCGTAGCTGTTCTTGGCCCGGGCCTCGTAAACGCCGTTGTGGCAGTTTCCATTGTGGCCCTTCCGAACTTCACACGCTTGATTCGCGCGCAAGTTCTCGCAGAGAAAAACAAACAATACGTCCAGGCAGCGCGATTGTACGGCGCCGGGCATTTTAGAATTCTTTTTAAAGAAATTCTCCCGAACTGTGTCGCTCCCCTCATCGTTCAAGGCAGCCTGGGTTTTAGCGATGGTGTTTTAAATTGCGCAGCCCTTGGTTTTTTGGGCTTAGGAGCTCAAGCGCCAACTCCGGAATGGGGCACGATGCTTTCAGACGCTCGAAGTTTTTTAGAAAGCTCCCCGTGGATGGTAAATCTTCCGGGTATTTGCATTCTGCTTGTTGTTCTTTCGTTTAACCTTCTTGGCGACGGTCTTCGCGATGCCCTGGACCCACGCCTTAAGAACCGTGCCTGAGGTGAGACTTGTTGCTGGAAATTGAAGATCTCTCAGTGCAATTTAAAACCGATTCAGGAGTTCTCGAAGCTCTCCGCCCTGTTTCTTTTTCACTCGCAGAATCTGAAGTCCTTGGCGTGGTCGGTGAATCCGGCTCCGGAAAAAGCGTCACGAACCTTGCGCTCATGGGACTTCTTCCCGCAAATGCCAAGATCAGCGCCAAGAAAGTCGTCTTTAACGGAAAAAATCTTGATTTGAATTCACAGAAAGAACTTCGCAAAATCCGCGGTTCGCAGATTTCGATGATCTTTCAAGACCCGATGACAGCTTTGAATCCGAGCTTGAAGGTCGGCTATCAAATGATCGAAACCCTTCGCTGTCATTTTGATATCAACAAAGAAGTGGCTCGAAGCCGCGCTATTTCACTGCTTGAACGCGTGGGCATTCCAAATGCTGAGAAAAGACTTTCATCCTACCCGTTTGAACTTTCAGGCGGCATGAGTCAACGTGTGATGATTGCGATGGCGATCAGCTGCCATCCAAAACTTCTGATCGCGGATGAACCCACAACAGCTCTTGACGTCACTATTCAAAAACAGATTTTAGATCTGCTGTTGGATTTACAGAAAGAAAACAAGATGTCGATGATTTTTGTGAGTCACGACTTAGCCCTTGTCAGAAAGTATTCTCACCGCGTGCAAGTGATGTATGCCGGAGAAATCGCCGAAAGCGGCCGCACAGAAGACGTCATTCAGCATCCGCATCATCCCTACACCTTTGGCCTTTTAAAAGCGCGTCCGAGCGCCCATGAAGGACTCGCAAAAGAACCTCTTTATGCTATCCCGGGCGTCGTGCCGTCGTTAAGAGCGCGTCCTACGGGCTGTCAGTTTCATCCACGCTGTTCGCGCGCAACCGATGTTTGTAAAACGCTGGATCCAAAACTGATGGGCTCTTCACAAAAGTTTGCCTGCCATCATCCACTGGAGACCCCATGAGTCTTTTACAGGTCAAAAACCTCAAAAAGTCTTATGTTACAAAGAACCTCCTCGGAAAAACCGAAGAATACCAGGTTCTTAAAGGCATTTCGTTTGAGCTTGCTGAAAACAAAATTCTTGGCGTGGTCGGCGAATCCGGCTGTGGCAAATCGACTCTGGCAAAAGTGCTAACCCGTTTAGAGGATTTTAGCGAAGGCGAGATTTTCTTTAACGGCAAGAATCTTCGTGAGATTTCTGCGAAAAATTTCCCGCACGAAATTCAGATGGTTTTTCAGGATCCTTATCAATCTTTAAACCCACGCAAAAAAGCCTGGGAAATTATTGCTGATCCTATTTTGGTGACTGAGAGGGTTTCCGTCAAAGAAGCCAAAACCCGGGCGCTTGAAATGATGAGAAAAGTGGGCCTTCTAATTGAAACTGCTGATCGCTATCCGCATCAGTTCAGCGGCGGCCAACGTCAGCGTCTAGGAATTGCCCGTGCATTGATGCTGCGACCGAAGTTGCTTATTCTAGATGAGCCGGTTTCAGCTCTGGACGTTTCTATTCAGGCGCAGGTTTTAAATCTGCTTTTAGAACTGCAACGTGAATTCAAGCTCAGTATGATTTTTATCTCCCATGATCTTACGGTGGTGAAACACATTTCCGACGAAACGTTGGTTTTGTATTTCGGCGAAATCGCTGAACGTGCTCCGAGCCAGCAGCTTTTCACAAATCCACAGCACGCCTACACCAAGAAGCTGCTTGAGAGCGCCCCATAAAAAAAGGCCCCGTTTCCGGAGCCTTTGTAGTTTAAAATTTCAAATATTGATTATGGATTTTGGCAATTCACTGGAGTTGCCGCGAACTTTTTCTGGTAAGCGTCTTTATAGCTGACGAGGTCAAACTTCAAAGTTCCTGCCTGGCAAGCTTTCATCAAGACTGCCGCCGCCATCTTTGTATTGCCGATTGTCTGCCTCAAAGAGTCCGCACGAAGACCGTAGTTTGCTAAAGCCTGATAGTTTGCACCTTGCTTATCGAAATCGTCTGATAATTTTATCAAACGGCGGTAAGTGTCTGCGGAAATATGACGAATGCTTTCGAGCATACCCGTCGACTTCGTGAAGTTCGCGTAAGAAATCATCGCACCGGCATCGTTGTCGCCGATAGATGTTTTCTGAACCAGAACCGGATTGAAAGCAGCGATCTCAGCCGGTGGTTTAATGGTAGTTTTCTTTAAAAGGGCTACTTTAGAGTCTACTTTTGCAGTTTGGACTTTACCGCTGGCATCTTGGAAAACCCAGAACCAGCGATAGTCGATGTTACCGATACGATCTTGCTGGCTGAAAATATAATCAAGAATCACGATTTCACTGATCTCTTTCATCCACAAAGTGACTTGAGTTGCTGAAGGACGTACGCCCGCAAAACCGCGAGACATTGCCGGATCTTTGAAAGCTTGGTTAATGCCATCTTCAATTGCCGCCGGCATATCTTGAGACGAGCGTAACGCAGCAAAGCCTGGAGTTTTTTGGAAGTCCATGTTTTGGCCTTTACCCCAGCCGCTAGCACGTGTGCCGTTGACTTCAACACCGTATCGTTCGCCTTTATCTTTTAAAAGAACGCCATAAAGCTGGCCGTCCGCCGTGAAAAGATCTGAAGTTGGTGAGTAAGACGCCGGATTCATTTCGGCATCTTTCAAATGGCTCCAGCCTGCGATATTCATTTTCGCATTTGCTGGCGGATGAGCTTTTGTAGAAACGCGGTCATAGTGTTCTTTGCGATCCATCGTCCTGTAGACTGCTACTGGAACATCCACTGTTGCATCCAAGGCGCGTGAGAAGTGATAATAAAGCATCGATGAATTTGAATAAGTCCCGCTCGTGTCCGGGCGGTTCATTGTTTGTTTAAACTTAGCAATTGAATCCAGTGAACTGTCTCTGCCGCAGTTTGAAGCTTCGGACTGAGCCGACATTTTGCCGCTTTTAGAGTTGTCCATAACGATAGTACCAGGGCTTGTACTCCAAGTCTTTGGACAAAGGGCCACGGAGTTATTATAGAAGTTCAGAGAGCAAAACTCTTTTTCCTTTTGAATGTCCCCGTCTGAGTATTTACCAAGAGGCAATTTCGTTAAGGCAATACAAGACTCGGTGACACCGTTAGGTGATTTAAACTGGGTTACATCACCGGAAAGAGCCGCCATTGCCGGATGGATGTTCATAAAAACCATTAAAGGAGCCAAAAGAATTTGCTTAGGGGATTTCATAGAACCTCCAAATATTTTTAATATCGAAGGTCTTAAGAGCAAGGCTGTTGCCACGGAAGCAGCACCCGAGATCCACTAAACCTGTTTAGGCTATCTCAAAATGAGACAAGCGCAATTTCCGCCATCCGGCTGCCAACGCAATAGACACTAATTCCAAATAGACCACCACCATCAAGAGTCCCACAAAAGAGCAGCGCAGCTCAAAGAGCCTAGAATTAGGCCCCTCATTGAGCCTCTTCCGGATGAGACCGAATAAATAGCAACCCAAGTCCTTGAAGTACGACACCTCGGCACGCAAGGAATGAATCCCAACGAGCTTCATATCAAACCAACAAGATCTGATCCAGAAAAGCGACCTGGTACCTTTTCAATAACCTGATTCTCTCCCCTCCAAAAATATCTAAATCGCCCCCATATACCTCACCTGGCCGACCACGATGGTCGGACAGCCCCGTTCTCACGGATGGATGACCACCGCGAAGTAAGCGACTGGGCGAACACGTAAGTCTCATCGCACATCACAGAAAAATTGAAACTCTCAACATGCCTCTTAAGGAGCTGATGAATTCAAATAATCACGTAGATAGAAGAAAGACATAGAAAATAGAGAGAATAGAGAGAGGTAGAAATCTTAAATCTTCTTATAAATCATTTACTTAGCACTAAATCCATTGACCTCATATCAACAAATTATTATATTGCCCTCGAATGAAGAAATCCTCCTCCCCACTTTTTGATTATCATGACTCTGGTGCTACAAAACGTAAGTACGGAAGAACCACTCATGGGGGAGTTGATTCAAAAGGTCGCCGTAAAGAATACCGTCCACTTTCAGAAAAGAAATGGATCCATCTCACCCTAAAATCTTCTAAAGCAAAAGGCCCATGGAGCTTCCTCACTCCAAAGAATCAACAAATCATCCGCGAAATCCTTAAATCCAAATCAAAAAAATGGGGCGTACAGATCGCAGAAGTCGTCAACGTCGGGAATCACCTTCACATCAAGCTTAAATTCAAGTACCGCGAAGGCTTTCAAAACTTCCTAAGATCCGTAACAGCACTCATCGCAAGAAAAATCACCAACGCCCGCCGTGGGCATGCTGCCGGTAAGTTCTGGCAAGGCCTCGCCTTCACCCGCGTGATCAAAACCCACATCGAAGAACTCCAGCTCCGTGGCTACTTCAAAGCCAACCGCCTTCAAGCTGCCAAAGGCCAGAAAGCGCGTGAGGAGTACTTACAGAAATTCAATGAATGGGTCTCTCGGATGCGGCCAGGGACTGCGTGAGTGCAGGGGTCTGCTCGCTGCTATAAAGAGGCCGACGGTGGCTTTTGTGGAGATGTCTTTTGCTGATATGGCAAGATGCTTTCACGATAGGCTTCACACGCGAGAATCTCTTCTTCGGTAAAGCCCGCCTTCCGACGCAGATCACGGTTGATCTTCTCCATGCGCTTTGGAAGTTTATTTCTGAGCGCATTCATTCGCTCCGGAAAGTCTTTGGAAGGGTCGATCTTTTCTATGTCACAGATTTTGCGATACCATTGAGAACCGAAATCGACGTGACCGATTTCTTCAAAATTAATCTGTCCCACGATTTTACGGGTGAGCTTTCCATCATCAACACCATCAAGGCGCTGAATCAAGTAGCTACCGGCATCAAGACCGCTGCCCTCGAGATAACGGTGAACGATCAAAATACGATCCAAAAGCGTATCCTCGGCACTCACCGCGTCCCAAAGAGCGCAGTGAACCGGCCAGTCTCCCCACTTAAAGCCAAGATCCTGAATCCCTTCAAGGCACAGACGTAAATGCGTCCCTTCCGAAACCGTCACCGCCATCAGCTCTTCGCGGAAGGCCTGAGGCGCGTCCGGGAACTCGGCAAGCGTTCGAACCCCCAACTCCATAGCCTGGAGCTCAATACTTGCTAAATCATGGAGCATCCGGGCCTGCCCCTCGAGCTTTGAAAACCCCAATTTAGGCGGGTGAAACTTAGAATCAAGAACCTGGATATCGCGTGCGGGATAGAGCGGAACGGCAAGACGCCCCCCTTGAACGAGGTGTTCGCAGGAGTTTTGAATATTTTTGATCTTTTCCCACACATCAGGAGTATCCAAAGTGAACATACGGACCTTTTACATCCCGCGGCCTGTCTTGCCAAATATTTCCGAATTTGATCTTATAAACCCATGGGAAAATCATGGAAAAACGCCGGAAAAGTAGAAAAGGCCATGCAAAAAGGCCAAATATTCACCAAACTTGCGCGCGAGATTGCAGTCTCGGCTAAAGCTGGTGGTCCTGACCCCGCGGCCAATTCCCGTCTGCGCATGGCGATCGATGCCGCAAAAAAGGCGTCTTGCCCGACCGATACTATCGATCGTGCTATTAAAAAAGGCGCGGGCCTTTTGGATGACGGCAAAATCATCGAAGAGATGGTTTTTGAAGGTTACGGTCCTCATGGCGTCGGCGTGATCGTTGAATGCCAAACAGATAATAAAAACCGGACAGCTTCCGAAGTTCGCCACGCTTTCAAAACTCACGAAGGCAATATGGGTGAATCTGGATCGGTGGCTTGGATGTTTGAACACGTTGGTTACATCGTTGCTAGCAAAGCCGGCACTTTTGATCCGGATGAAGAAGCCATCGAGGCCGGTGCCAACGAAGTCTATAAAGACGGCGACGCTTATGACTTCTACACTGGCGCTTCAGACCTTGCAGCAGTGAGTGATGCGCTTACAAAGCGCGGCTGGAAAGTCACGACAGCGGAGCTTTCTTACAAGCCGAAGAATCCAACGGAGCTCAATGATGCTCAGAAAAAAGACGTCGAAGAGTTCTTAAACTTCCTCGACGATATGGATGACTCACACAGAGTCCACGCTACTCTCTAACCTTAACCAAAGGGTCTCAAAAGAGACCCTTTTTTTATCTCCTTACGGCTCAGAGAATGTATAACAAGTTCCTGCCGCTGAAGCGCTGCCACTTTGGTAGGTGTAGTCACTGGTTTCAATCGACGATAGAATCTCTGTCTGACTCTTGAAAGAGATCACGGCGGAATTGTTTCGAATCAATTTAAAGCTCGGCACACCGACATCCATCGGAACACGGAAGACATTGATACCCGCCGGCATATCCATGCCAGTGGTTTTGGAACCGGTTGTGATTTCCACACGGCCCGGAGACTTTAAGAATGCTACAACTTCGATCTCGTCATAAGGAGTGCCGTACTCGATATGATGAGTCCCAGTTTGCTTCGTCTTGTTTGCTGGCTGCAAATTCGACTTATGACGACGATGGAAGTAGTACAGCATCTCATTTGTGATCGCAGGCTGCGCGCCCATTTTAAACCATGTCAGATAGAATGCACTCAAGTCATAGTATGTTCTTTGCATCTCGCCTTTTTGACCGAGAGATGGAGAGAAGTGTGTGTGCTCACTGTAGTCATTCCATGTGACGAGCTGAACCCAATCCGCGTTGCCGTTGATCGCACTCAACCATAAGTTTCTGAAAGAGCCGCTGTTATGACTTTCGTAGTAACTAAGATCTTTAGGACGAACATCATTCGGAGCTACTGGTGCCATGTAAATGCCGGCATATTTGTGAATCAAAGCACCTTGATTCACCATATTTGCAGCATTTTCCTCATCGCGCGGGCCCCAATCGCTGAAACCCGATGCCACAGAAGCGTAATTCTTTAAGAAACTCTCGGGCAGACTTAGCCCCAGAGGAATAAGCGCTACGTTGTAGCCTTTAGCTTTCAACTGACTGACTTTTGCACTCCACTGTGCGGGTGTCACACCTTCCGCATAGAATGGACTCATCACAAGACGACCATCATCCATTTTAAACGCCGATGGATGATTGTAAAAGCCCGCCACGGCAACATCGACTTGATCGAGGCTGATCGCGGTCATATCCGGCATCAGCATGATTCTAAATTTCGGATCAACCGCTTTGGCGGCGTCTAAAAGTGCTAAAGCAATATCCCAACCCTCGCCTTTTGTATCCATGATATTGAAACTGAATCCATCCAACCCCATGGCGATAGCACGGCGAATATCTTTCTGAAGATTTGTGCGCCAGTAATTATTTTGATCAGCAAGCGGCGACATGAATAGCGGACGAGCCCTGATGAAACCACCGCCTTCGAGGAACTTGGATCCTTCACCGAAAGGATTTAAGTAGTTTACGGTATAGTAGTCATTCGCCGGTGGCTGGTTATCAATCGACAGCGGGAATGGATAGAAATAGTGAGCAAAGACTTTCTTTGGCTTCGCACGAAGCGCATCCGTTGCATACTCCTGAAACGGCAAGCACGAGTTCTGCGGCTTCATCCCTCCACTTGGTGGAGGGGTTGGGGTTGGTGTCGCCGTTGGCACCGGAGTCGGTGTTGGTGTCATAGTTGGCGTCGGTGTGGGAGCCGGGGTCGGTGTTGGCGTCGGAGCAGTGACAACGCCAGCAAAGCTGACGGATTTCACCCGGGTATTATTATTTACATTTGATTCGGCGAAGCGACCAATATCATTGACCCAAGCTAGCACTTGGTGAGCTCCCGCAGTCGCTTTAAAGGAAGCGCTCCCCATAGGACCGCTATTCGCAGTTAAAGTCACACTGGCACCGACAGCGAGGGCTTTAGAATAAGTGTCTGACCAGCTGACAGTTTGACCATCGACTTGAAACTGCACCCCAATCACGACACCTGCTGGCGTGGACTTGGTGCCCTGATTTTTCACGACCGCCTTGAGTGTTACGACATCCCCTGCTTTAGGACTTTTAGGACTCATCGAAATGGAAGTTACAACCACATCCGGAAGTCTTGCTGCCAGCGCCGGATGTGCGCCCAGCAGAGTTGTTGCTAAAAACAAAGATGCTATCCCCAATGAATGAAGCTTCATTTCTCTCCCCCTCTTCTTGGAACGATAAACTTAGGCTATCTGTTGCAACCTGGTGCCCGTTGAAAAAAGAGAAGCGATCTCAGACTGGGACATTAACGAACTAGGACCTGCGCTGTGAAGGCTCCATTGTCACTGGCATAGGAGCAAACGGACCGAAAATGAAATGTCGTTACAGTTCCATCGAACATGAGTTTCCATGTTGGATAGGCCAAGCCCGTCGTTGTCACATCGGGATCACTTTTCGCCCAAGGAGAATTACCCCAATCACAATTTGAAAGATGAGACGTCCAGGTGGATCCATTAAGATAATAAATATTTCCCTGAGTCATTTCAGGAATATGAGTGCATTGCATGATTGTCGTCGTGCGCGTAAAGATAATTTTCGCCTTAGTATAAGAAATCTTAGCGCCGGTTATGGTAAAGTTATTCGAAGTTCCGGCACAGTTAGATTGCCCCACATTATTGCCCGCGATGATATCTGAGGTGTTCAAAGCAGGACTTGATGACGTTACAAGATTGGTATTGAGGCGCGTCCACCCTCCCCCATCCGTGGTCATGTCACAGGTCGCATTCACCCGGTTGCCTGATATAAGCAGAGGATATACGCCGTCATACTTACAACCAAAATTATAATGAGCTAAGCAGGTGGCCCTTGGAATCTGACAAGCATTCCAAAAAGCAAAGGGAATCATCGCTGCAGATCCCGTCGAGTTTGGCAATAAAAGCAAAGCCATAAGAGACGTTCTAATAAATTTTCTCATCTCTTATAAATTTAGATGTGCCACATGTTGCCAACAAGTAACGGCGTAAAAAGAAGTAATAAATTGTAAAAATGGAGTCAAAGAGGCCAGAGATCTTATAAAAACGCTTTCGTGTTGCTCTTCGGCAGCGCCTCAGTAAGAGACTGTTCCGCACGCACAACACTTTAGATGTTTACATCTTGCTATCGGTAATTTACGACCATTAGTGTTTTTAAATGGCTTCAATCTTTGAGTACGACGATATCGTAGGTTTTTTAAAAGCGGTTTACGGAGAAAAAAAGAAAAAAAACTATACTTTTTCTTTGAGATCCTACGGAAAAGACCTCGACATTAGTGCCTCACACCTATTGCGCGTTCTACATGGCAAAAAGCATCTCTCACTGGGAAAAGCGATGAGTATCGCAAAGAAACTCAACCTCTCGCCAACGGAAACCAATTATCTGCTTTTGCTTGCTCAGAAAGACATTGCAAAAGATGACAAAATCAAGAGTGAGTTTGTCACCGCCCTTGCTAAGAAAAAACGTGAAAACATGCGGCTCCAGTTGGATGCCGAGTCCTTGGAAGAGTTTACTGACTGGCTTTTCTTCGCATTGCTCGCTTTAATCAGGACCATCGGATTTAAAAATGATACTAATTGGATCACAAAACGGCTAAATATTTCCAGCAAACAACTCAGCGAAGCGATTGCAAAACTTCGCAAAAGAAAAATGATCGAGATTTCTCCACAAGAAGAAATCTCGCTCCCTCATTCGATCAATCTCCACCTGCAAGGCGGCTACGCCAAACGCCTTATAACACAAACGGCGCGGCAACAAGAACAGGACGAGAGCCACCTTTCTGCTCTGACTCTTGTCGTAAATCCAAAGGACTTACCACGGGCAAAGCAGCTTATCTCAGAGTTTATTAATAATTTTAATGACGAAATTGACAGCCTTGACGGAAATGAAGTTTTTCAACTCAATCTTCAGTTTTACCAACTGACACAAAAAGAGCCTTAAGGCTTCGTCAGTTTAAAAAATTGCATATTGAGCTGAAAAACGTCTGCACTGCCTTCTATATCCATCTCTGCATTGAATTTATCGATAAAATCGCGAATCAAAGTTTTAGCTTTTTTAACTTTTTCTGAGTCCATCGAAAGAGTGACATTCATAAATTCCCGCATATCAATGGGCTGAGAATCAAGCGCTTCTTTTGCAAGAGCTAACTGCTGGCGGTGATTGTCTTTAATCGCCGCAGAGACGATGTCTCCACTCGTTGTGAGGTCCGGTCCTGCTCCTGTGCGGATTTTACCATCTAGGTCCTTCTTAAGAAACCCCAATTCCAATAAGCGCTTTAAAGCGATTTCTGCTTTTATAGCGGAAACTCCAAGTCGTCGCGAAACCCACTTAGCATCTCCCTCGAATCCCTTTGTTTTCGCAAGCACAATAATAGCGGCATGATGCCAATCAGAAATCATTTTAAAAACTTCATTTTTGACGACACTCTTGCCAAGGTGGCGTTTTCTAAGCGAAAGCTCCCTCAGCATCTCTTTACGGTGACTTTCGCTCTTGGCATTTTCCATTTGCACCAGTAGGCAGAAATATTCTGTCGCACTTGGTGACATCTTCAGTCTTGAAGCAACCTGTCTTGCTAAGCTCGGTGACATTCTATTGCTGCCTTTAAGCAAACGCGACATGTGCGAGGGACTGACTCCTAAATGGCGTGAAAACGATCTCAGGGAAAAAGAAGAGTTTTTATCAGAGATCTTCTTCAATGTCTGACTGAGAAATTCTTCTGAACACTCGTACTCGTAAACAGAGCCCACATAACTCCTTAACGACACGCGCGGCAACTTGGCGACTCACGAAGTTGGACTTCGTCTTTAACGGGATCGTAAGTCAGCTGTTGACGCTTCCATTGCACTGCCTGTTCTTTATAAACTCCAACAAATTCTATTTCCGCAAATCTATTCTCATCGCTAAAACCATCCACACTCACATTTTTCATAAAGTCTTTATCGTCCGTGATAGAAAAAAAGCTCGCTTGAGTGCTCGTCAGAACTCCATGGAGGCTGCCAAAATCGATCTTGAGGGGCTGCGCACGCACACTAAAATCAACCGGCGCTCCGTCGTTATTAAAATGTATCGGCATCGGATCACAACACCGCTGATCGACAAGTTCTAAAGCCTGGCCATGCCAAACATACTGAAGATGACTGAAGAAATCCGCAAAGGAGGCTCGTGCGAAAGCAAACGAGACAAAGTCAGGCTTCGCTTCATTAAAACGCACGTCTAATTGACGAAGGCTGCCGTCATCGTTCTCTGTCAAAATATAGATCGGAAATCCGTACTGCGTATCCATCACGGCAAATTGCAGCTTCAGCAGAAGATTATAGTAATCATTCAACTTGATCGTGGTGATTTGATCGGAACTGATAAAGGCATTGTAGTAACGGACGTATTTCGAAGTACGATGTGCGGGTTTCTGACTGGCAAGCTCACGATAAATGAGCTCATGCAGAATTAGGCCCGCTTTACCGTCACTATTAAGGCTTCCCCAAAGATCTTTTTGGATAGCGTACCGCGCATCCCCAGGCAAATCAGGATCTTGCTGAATCGCAATTTGAACGATTTTACACCCAGGAGTTATTTTCGCAGGGCCTGAATCTGCATTCGAAATGATTTCCAAATTTGTGAAATCCGTTTCACTCATAAATGTTTTCAACCAATGATCGTACAAGGTGGCTCTGTTAGGATTGATTTTTTTAAGTCTTTCTAAAACGAGCTGGACCTTTTCCTCAGGTGCAAGCTCTGGGGCCCCCATTTGAATATTCAAATTGCGGGTTGTGCGGCTTTCCCAGTGATCTAACAACTCAACCGTTCTCAAGACACCTTCGCCACAGACGATGACGTTTCCGCCATTGCCCACTATGAATCCCGCAAAGGCCTTAGAGACACCACCCAGCAAAAGGACCAAAAGCAAAATAAGCATTTCGATTTTCATGGGATCTTTATATACACGCAAAACAGATGCTGCCAAATTTTTAGGAATAAAAGAGAGAATGGCTGGTGCCCCTCTGTTGCCTGCGGGTATAGCCTGTTTTTGCAATGCTCAAAGCTGAATTTAAAAACTAATCCTGACCGGCGACGGGGATCTCTTGACCGTTGCTATTTGCTAGATCCTTGCGCTCTTTGAGCTCTGTCATGACTTCGCTTGCTGATTTTTGCGGGAACTTACAGAGAACGTCCACCTGTGCTGACACTTTCCAGTCTAGGCGAATCGTGCCCAAACCCAGATCTTGCTTTTGCTCGGGAGTAAATGCATCGGCCCCCGTCAATGCCACACACTTTGCACCATCAAGGCCACCATTTGATGTCGAGCTTGAACCAAAAGAATAAATACCGACGCTATAGTAAAACTCCGTACGCTGAGAAAAGAATCCACCGCCGAATTTGCTGAGATCGCCTTGTGGGTCGGTAGAAATCACACCCTGGTTATTAGCGACGAAATTTAAACCGCCAAAGCTATAGCGACGAGCACTGCCTGCGCCAGGCATGCCCCCGCCGGTACCCATAGTCAGCTTTTTACCGCTGGCCACACCAAACATAATCACGTTTGGAATAGGCTTATCGTCTTTATCAACAACCTTGATGCGAACATTTGCAAATGCAGAGAAAGAAACCGTCATGGCTAAGATGAATGGCAAGGCCGAAAATGCTTTCATTGAAAACTCCTGTTTTTACGTCACAGGCTGTGAGTTCAAAACCCAAGCCAGGCTCAGATGTAAGATAACTCTATCGAGCCCCTCGCACTGTCAATGTACTCAGCATCTCTAAGCCAAATGTCACCGCTCGCTCCTCCACGGGCTCTCCTGGGTAAAATAAAAAAACCCGGGTTTAACCCCGGGTTTTAAAGGTGGTTTAGGACAGGGAACTATTAGTGTTTTTTCAAAGCTTCAGAGATGTAAGAGATATTCGTTACATCTTCACCGCGGCAGCCATCCGCTGGGCAGCGATTGCTGACAGAGCATTTGTTAACACGGTCATAAACGAAATCGCTCTCGCCACGAACCAAGATACCAACAACTTGCAATGTGTTTTGATCAAAGACCGCAGAACCGGAATTACCGCCGTAAGTGTCCAGATTCGCCGTAAAAAACTCAGGTTTTGTACTACGAACAACGCCGTTGTCTGTGATTTTTGTCGGGATGCCGGATGGATGACCGATGGTTACAACCGTGTCACCCACTGCCACCGGGTCTTTTGCCAAAGTCAAAATGCGGTGGCCGCGAACCGGGCGGTCCAACTTCACAAGAGCGTAATCTTGGGCACCAGTTTGTTCTCTTTCAAGAACCGCCTGACAACGATAGATTTCAGAGCTGCTCACGTTGTTTGGAGCTTGGCCTTGTTCAGACATTCTATAAGTAAATACAAAACTGCTTTGTGGGCAGCGAGCCGTATCAATACAGTGACCGGCAGTTGCAATCATATCATCGCCGACAAGGAAAGCCGAACAGAAGGCCCCCGAAGGTTCAGAGGCAAAACGCTCTGTACTGCAGAGACCGACCATCTTTTGAAAAGATTCCGCTTTAATGTCTGTCGTCCCGTCGCTTTTTGGTGTAAGGCTCGAATTACGAACGACAGCCGCCGTGCTGTCAGCCACTTCGCGCACATCGGAACGACGAACCTGGAAGAACTCCTGGCGGTTGTCATCACCATAAATAACTTTATTTTGAATTTTAGCGATTGCGATTGGAGACAGGAAATAACAAAGGGCGACTACGAGAATTGCTTTGACCACCAAACCCTCCTGGTTTCTTCGAGAAAAAATGCTTCATGCATCTTTTTCTATTCTGAAAACAGAATTGTTCGAGGTCAAAAAATTTAGTTCTTAGCTTGTGAATTCAAGACGTAAGCAAAGGCCGTTGCATAGAGACGAATTTGCTTGAGCATCGAGTGCAAACCGTTTGCTCTACTCGGAGAAAGATTACCTTCGAAGCCAAGAGCGCGCAAAAATTCCGGAGGTGTTTGCAAAATCTCGTTTGGATTTGCTCCCGAATAAACTTTCAAGAGCAACGCCACCAAACCTTTTACGATCATCGCATCACTGTCGCCTTGAAGAATCATTTCTCCGTGCGGAGTGAGCTGCGCGTGCAACCAGACCTGAGACTGGCAACCCTTCACTTGGTTCTCTTCGGTTTTCAATTCCGGAGGCATTTCAGGCAGCTGCTTACCCATATCGATGATTTTCTTATAGCGCTCTTCCCAGTCTTTAAGACCTTGGAAATCATGGATAATTTGATTTTGGCGATCAGCGACTATGGACATATTTTATCAAACGCTTTCCGTAAACGATTCTCGAGTTGTTGACCAGGCTCACCTAGCAACTCTTTGAAGGACTTTCTATCCAATTCCTGAGCGATCAGGAAGCATTTTTTAAAAAAACCCTCCTGATCATCGTAGTAGCCATTCCAGAGATCGCGAGATTTCTTTTCAGGCAAGCGGCGACTACTCAATTCGGTTTTGGTGGCTTCTTGCCTATTCAAATACCCTAAAAGATCACTGATTTGTCTCGGTGAAAAATCGAGCATCACAAGGGCTTCTTCCATCACCGCCATCTCGACGTAAGTGAGATAGTTGGATAACTCATCCCAATATTGAATCCCCGCTCGCCCAAAGGAACTCTTGCAATAGAAGCTCGTGCACACAGCTCCGCGATGGCGCCAAATTCCACAGTTTTGCTTTTCATGATTGAAGTACGGACAGAGCCAATCTTCGCGTCGACCGAATTCGTTTTTCTTCCGGTGATTAAATGGCACCTGATAACTCGGCGGAGCCACAAGACCTATTGGCAAACTGTACTCGCGGTTTTTGATTTTGTTACGAACGCTTTCGACGGCGCTCGGAGCAGATCCTGACTCGTCACTTAAGATCGCCCCGACCACGTAGTTGGGTAAAAACGGATAGAAGGTACAGCACTTAAGGTCTGGTTCATAAAAGATCTCGCCACGGTTTTTCGGCCGGGCCATGATGCAGCTATCGCACGTCGCTTTGGTTTCTTGAGGATCCATCTGCAAAAGGTCTTTAGGAAAAAGACCTTCATAAAGACGCGGTACTTGATATTTAATTTTCATTTCGCGGTGAATATCCCGCAAGCGGCGCTTGCATATGGCAGCGGTTCATCAAATGTTCGCGAAGCGGAGCCAAGACCTTGAAATCCCCTTCCGTCGACCAGCGCCATTGGAAATCATCACAATTGACAAAGGATGGAATTGCATACTCCTCCATGCGAGGTGTTTCAGGGTCTTCCGCAATCACACGGTCCACCATCGTTGCTATGAACTTCAAGGACTCGGTGGGATCTAGGAGTTGATGAATCTGCCAATCCACCACCAACTCCGCCGCCGTCACATATCCAGTTTGTTCTGGAAAAAGAACAGTGCCAAGCTCTGAAACTGCCGAGGTCGAGTAAACAAGGTGCAAGTATTGATAGAACTGAATGCTTTGAAATTCTTTTGTGACGTTCTGAAAAACCTGTGGATCCGGACTGCCGTTGTGACCGATCAGGATCACTTTCTTCACGCTGGTTCTGCGCATGATATCACGCAAAACGCCTTCACGAGTTTCAGCGGTGCTGTCAATAGCGTAAGAGCGAAACTCCCCGCGCGGGAATCTGTTTTCAACCACAAACTGACGCTCGGTTTTTCCGGCAACAAGTTCCGGCGGACGAGTCAGGTAAACGAATTGGAAGCCAGGATTATTGCGCGCAAGCATTTGCAACGCCGGCGCCATTCCCATGAAACGTTTTTTAGTATTTGTATTATAGTTGAGTGAATCCCAGAAATTTTGAATGTGCGCAATTTTCAAAGTGTCTTCAACATTTACAACGACAAGTCCCTGCTGAACGACTGTCGATGATTGCATCTGCTGGAAGGAAACTTCGAAACTGCCTGGACTTAAGTTAACCTGAAAAAGGCCGTCGACAGAAACGAAGTGAAACTCACCATTTGCATCCGTTTTAAAAACCTTTGCATAAACATCCGCCTGAGTTCCCGTCACTTTATAAAGCATACTTTTAGCGATCGGATTTACATTACCGTAGCCTTCGGGATGAATGAAGATAGAGCACTCATAACCAGCTTGTGCACGATTGGCGCAGATGAATTGCAAACCGCGATCAGCGGAGTTGATCGCTTTACCGGGACCGATGATGGAGTCCTGAACCGGAACATCCATTGCTTCGTACAAAACTTGCCCATCAGTGTCGGCGTTGCCGGCAAAGTCTTTGGCGATAATTCTTATAATTCCATAGGGACCGGCAAATTGACCGCTCGTCACAGCCTGAGCCGTAAAACTCAAGACAAATACTAGGAAAGATACAAGAAACTTCATGGCGCCCCTCATGACCATAGCTTAAACATTCGAGGCACCAAAAGTGTCACTTTCACGGGGGTCTTGGCAACAAGAATCGTGTCTCAGGTTGAGATATTTTTCATGTGTATTTTCAGTATGTTACGACGCATACCTAAAGGCTATTCGGGGTTTTTAGGCCCCAGGGTTGCACTGAAAGGGGTTATGGATGCTGGTGCATCTTGGAGGCTTTATGAAAAAGACCCTTTTAATGACTCTTTTGTTGGCAATTTCATCGACGAGCTTTGGCTGGATTGAAAAAGCTCCGCAACAGAAAGCCTATGACTTCAAGTTTAAGCTGAAGTCTGACACCTTCACTTACACTCGTCAGGCAGCGAGCTATGAAGAGGCTTACGAGTCTGCAGCACAGGCGTGCTTCAAGCACTTCAAAGGCGGCCGTCATGTGAGCGAGGACGAAGGGCTGGACATCATTGATGTTTGTGCGAACCCACGTTCTTAGTGCGTTGCGTACATTTTTATAAAAATTGATTCTTTAAAGCCCTGCTTTGATTTATAAAAATAGTATCAACTACAACTGAGCGGGGTAACACATGGGTAAAGTATTAGATTTTCTTTTTGGTAAAGATCCCGATATCTTTGATGAAAAAGGCAACGTAAGCCACAAGCTTCCAAAGAAAAAATGGGATGCTTGGTACAACAGAACAAAAACCGACCCTCAATACAACTGGCGTAACCACACAGGCGTAGCCGGCGGCGCGGGCCCAAAGAAAAAACCTCAAAACTAGTTTCTCGCGATTGCGGAGTTCTGTAAGCAACACAAACCCTGGTGAAAACCGGGGTTTTGTTTTTTTCCCTGGAGTACCGTGTGTGTGCTGGCTGCCGCCGGCGTTCATCCATCCATGAGAATCGAGGACCTATCCTCGAGCTCCAGTAAGTCCGGCCATCCAGGCCGGACTTGATCTGCTCCTGGCTTTCTTTTTCCAGCAAGAAGACTCCCGATGAATATTTCCTAAGAATCTTTATCTAAAAAAATCATTCCCTCTTACATCGCCTGGCCGACCACGACGGTCGGACAGCCCCGTGAGCTGCGCTGCCCTTCGGGTCTCACGGATGGATGGCCATCGCGCAGTCAAGCAACTGGGCGCACTCCAAATCCACGTCAATGCTATTTTCGATAATTCGTATTTCGGATCCCCCCTACTCTCAAAATATCACTCAACTCTTCATGCTGGATTAATCTTCTGCGCACATGTACTGCCCGCGCTCTTCACCGGCGCCTTGTCGGGTGGCGGGAGTCTTGAGTGTCTCCGGAGATACGGGGGTGGGTGGGAGTTCGGGGTTTCGTCACTGTGCTCTAGCAGAAGGGGCTCGGGGTTCATTGATCGCTAACAGATCTTTGCAAAAGGGCTGGGCTCGTGTTGGTTTTTCCCATTCAATGATATCGAATGCAATTTACATTTGGAGGACCCATGAGATCTTACATCGCGATCTTTTCGGCCATCTTATTCGCGCTCTTTCTTCGCACTCCCCTCGCCCAAGCCGAAGCGACCGAAGAAGAGATGAACCGCTCCAACAACCCCCTCACACCCATGGCAGGCCTCGTTCTTCAAGACTATATCATCTCGTCCTTTTATGACACCGATGCCACCGCCAATAGCTTTCTTCTCCGCGGCACTCTCCCGATGAAAATTGGTGGTTATCCACAGCTCGCACGCATGACCCTCCCCTACAACACCAACCCCGGTCCCAATGGAGATAACGTCAGCGGATTCGGCGACGTCAATATCTTCGACATCTTCCTCACTGGCTCCCCTACACTTCAGTTCGGTGTCGGTCCCTACTTTGTTTTTCCAACAGCGTCGAAAGACGCCACCGGTTCCGGCAAATGGCAGATCGGTGCCGCTGGTACTGTCATGACGCCTCAGCGATGGGGACTCCTCGGCGCCCTCGTCACCTATCAACATGACTTCGCCGGAGACAGTGATCGCGCGACTCAGAATCTCTTCACTGTGCAGCCGTTTGTTATCTACAATCTTCCGCACACCTTCTACCTGCGCTCTGTCGGCATCTGGAATTTCGATTGGGAAACCGGCAACTACTATATTCCGATCGGCTTCGGCGTCGGCAAAGTTTGGAAACTAGAAAACGGTGTCGTTATGAATGCCTATGTCGAGCCGCAATGGACCATCGCCCACGAAGGTCTCGCGCAACCTCAATTTCAAACACTGGTCGGTTTGAACTTTCAATTTCCGCTGGGACTCTAGATTATGAAAATGTTTTTACTACTTTTCATTGGATTTCTCGTTGCAGCCGCAGAGCCAAAACAACAGCTTTGGCCCCGCGAGGTGATACTTCCTTCCAAACAAAAAGTTCTGATTTATCAACCGCAAGTCACCTCTATCAGCGACAATCGCGTCACCGCACAAGCCGCATTTAAAGTAACCAAAAATAAAAAAGAAACCTACGGGAGCTTCTCTCTTAAGGCTGATGCGCTCATAGCAAAAGACCAAGGCCTTGTGACGCTCAAAAATGCTGAGATCACAAAATTGGAAGTTCCTGCGAAAAATTTTAATAAAGATGAATTCGAAAAAGAGCTGCAAAAATCCTTTGAAGGAAAACAAACGCAGATTTCATACCAGTCTCTTTTAAATAATCTCGCAATCACTCAAGGTGAAGCTGAACGCCCTCCGGTCGAAATTAAAAATGATCCGCCCGCGATTGTCTTCATGAAAGAGCCGAGCTTACTTATAATGATCTCCGGCGAGCCAAAGTGGGTCGATGTCGGATCCGGTGTTGAACGAATCATTAATACCAGCGCTCTTTTCATGCGCGAAAAGAGATCCAAAACATCTTATCTCTGGGCCATGGGCCGATGGTTTTCTTCAGACCAGCCAACAGGCCCTTATAGCCTGATGAAGTCAGAGCCCACTTCAAAATTTGTCATCACAAAAGAAGATCTCATCAAAGCTAAAAAAGTAGACCCAATTCACGGCACCGATAGCTCGGGGAATAGCGTCTACCCACCCGGAGTCATTCCAGCCATTATCGTTGCGACCAAACCAACGGAACTTCTGCAAAGCCAGGGGGATCCGAAGTTTAATGCTGTCGAAGGCACGGGCCTGCTCTTTATGTCGAATTCTCCGAACTCAATCTTTCTTGAAACACAAAAACAAGACTACTTCGCGCTTCTTTCCGGGCGCTGGTTTACTGCTACGAACCTAAATGGCCCATGGAGATTTGTTCCTGGAAAACAGCTTCCCGCCGATTTTAAGAAAATTCCTATGAACAGTGAGGTTTCTGAAGTTCTCGTTTCAATTCCCGGAACTTCGGCCGCAAAACAGGCGCAAATCGCGAGTCAAATTCCCCAGACAGCCAAAGTTCCTAAAACTCTGCAGCCTGAAAAGATCGTGATCGACGGTGACTCTCCGAAATGGATGAATATCCAAGGAACGAATCTTCGCTACGTCGAGAATGCCAACACTCCACTCATCATGGTGAATGAAAAACAGTACTACGCAATTCAGAACGCTGTTTGGTTCACTGCAACTTCCGTTAACGGCCCATGGAATGTTGCGCTGGCTGTGCCTGCAGAGATTTACCAGATACCATCATCGTCTCCGTTGTATTATGTTACATATGTGCGAATCTACAATGTCACAGAAGATTCCGTGATCGTCGGCTACACACCGGGATATCAAGGAACTTACGTTTCTGCAGACGGCACGATTGTCTATGGCACGGGCTATGTTTATCCGGCTTACACCTCAGGGCAAGCGTGGTACCCACCGCCAGCGACCTACGGGTTTGGTGTGGGCTACGGAATGGAAGCTTCGATGGGGTTCTTTGTCGGCTTCTCAATGGGCTCGATGATGTATCCGTGGGGCTGGGGCGGATGCTGCTGGGGCCCTCGATATGTCGACATTGATGTCACAAACATCTACACCAAATGGGGCGAACACAAAGTGATCACAGGTAATGGTGGCCACGGGATGACCATCAATACAATCGGTGATCAGAAATTTGCACGCGCTCACGGAAGCTCAAATATTTATACAACGAAAGACGGAGAGCTCTATCGCCGCACCGGCCGCGGAGACTGGCAAAAGCAAGTCGGCCCCAATTCGTGGAGCGATGTCGATCTCAAGAAAAACGTGAACGCGCAAAATCTTGAGCAAGTCCACAACAACCGAATTCAAGAAAACAGAGACTTTCAAAATAGGAATCCGCAACGGTCACCAAGTTCAACAGACACTATGCCTCGCCTTCACGGCGGCGGTGGTGGGTACCGAGGTGGTGCTGGTGGCGGAGGCTTCCGCGGCGGTGGTGGCAGATTCCGAAGATAAACTTTAAGGAGACACTATGAAAACAGCTCTTTTTGTTTTTTGCCTAGCGCTCTTAGGAGCAAAAGCTCACGCGGCTCTGGATTACGGCATTGAATTAGGTCCTCGTCAGCAATCAGGTGATATTGCTGCGTGGAATTTCTCGGCAAATCCCCAAATTGGTTTTCAAGGCGGACTTTTTGCACACATTCCTTTAGAAGCGGGCCCGACTCACTTCCGCACCGGGATTTTGTACACGCAACGCCCATTGGAATCTGAAAGCAATGTCACCGGCGCAAGAATTAAATATAATCTCGACTACCTAGATATTCCCCTTCACTTTCTGATTAAAGCGCATGAGAAGTTCGGATTTTATTTCGGCTTTAATGCTGCGATTAATATCGCAAAATCATGCTCGGGAGATCCTGCTTGCAAAGTTTCCGATGTGGATACACCTTACTTCCCAATGGTGTTTGGTGCCGCTGTAAAATTTAATCCGAAGTGGGGCTTGGATTTCTATCTCGAAGGCGCCAATGGTTCCGTCGCTTGGGGACTTGGCAATTACAAAGCCGTCGGCCTCAATTTAATGTTCTCGCTCGACTAGGTTGCGATGATTCTATGAGAATCATCGTCGCCATCGTTCTCACTCTTCTTAGTACATCTCTTTGCTGGGCTCAGAATTCCAGCGAAGCGACAAACAATGAAATGACGGAAGAGGAGCGCGGGCTCCCCGTCGATGTTTCTGCGCCGACACCGATAAACCCCATTAAAAAACGCGATAAAGATGAGTTTGTGATCGCGCCAATTCCCTTCTTAAATCCGAGCCAAGGCTGGGGCCTCGCGCTTGTCGGGCAGTATATCTTCACGATGGATGATGACTCATCTCCGCCTTCGATTTTAGCCGGCGGCGTATTTTATACCGAAAAACACAGCTACGGAGGGGCTCTTGGTTATTTAGGAAAGCTCCGTAATGATCACTGGAGGCTCGGACTTCTTACCGGGAAAGCGACCATCTTCTATAACTTCTACGGTATCGGCTACGATGAGAATAAAAAGGGCCTCTCGATTCCGATTGAACAAAATATCAGCTTCGTAGGCTTGCAAGTTCTTTACCGAGTGGCAGAGCGGGTTTTTACCGGGATTCAATTTCTTGGTGTAGATCTTAAAACAAGTATCAGCACATCAGATCCTCAGTACGAATCTGCCTCCACCGAACTTTCGACTGAAAGTAAATTCTTTGCACCGATTATAAAAATTCAACGTGATGACCGCAACGATACCTTCTATCCGACAGATGGAAGTCTTTCTAATATCTCCGCCGAGTTTCACCAAGAAGCCTGGGGAGATATCGACACTTATCAGATCTACAAAATCGACTGGAATCAGTACATAAAGGTCGCGGACTTCGATGTACTTGCCTATCGCGTAATGACTCGCCTTACTTACGGGAATGTCCCTTTTTATGACTTGAGTTCTTTTGGTATGCAAAGTGACCTTCGCGGTTTTGAGTCCGGAAAATACCGCGACAAAATGATGTGGGCTGGCCAAGGGGAATGGCGCCATCGCTTCACAGATCGCTGGGGTGGCGTTGTTTTCGCCGGTCTCGGCGAGGTCGCTCCGAGCGTTTCGGAGTTTAGTTATTCAAAAGTTCTAACCAGCGGAGGCCTCGGCGTCCGATTTAGGATTGCCGACAAAAACCCCCTCGATTTTCGCTTCGACGTCGCTTACGGCGATACAAACTTTAGCTACTACTTCAGCGTAGGCCAGGCTTTCTAGGAAATATATCATGCGCTTGTTATTTTTAATTATTTTACTCTTTAGCCTTCGAGCTGCCGCTTGATCTCGGCTAAGCGACTTTCAGCACTTCCGCCGGGATTTTTCAGAATGAAAATATCATTCACCTGATGACCCCAAGTATGCACGCGCGCGGATTTAATATTAAACCCGGTTGAAGCCAGCGCCTTCGTGGCAGAACTTAAGAAGCCCGCCTGGTCTTTGCCTTTGAAACTGAGAATCCACTCATCATCATCCAAAGACACCCACTCCACTTGATCGTAGACAACTTTCGGAGTTTCTTTGTGACCTTGAGAGTGTTTTAGCATCTTCTCTATGACCTGCGGAGATTTTGAAGTGTTCACCTGGAACCAATCATAAACCCCGACACCACTGAGGGTTTGAATCGAAGCATGACGAATACCAAGACCCAAAGAATACAATCTTTGCACATACTCCGCTAAAAGCCCCTCTTGGTCGACCTTTGCATGGAAGCGAACCCAAAGTTCTTTGCCTTTTTTCACGACAGCCGGAGAAAGGGACTCCGTCGCCTGTCGGGCCCTTTTCAAATCCTCAGCCAGTACTGGAGCCGAAAGACTCTGCAAAAGAAAATCATCAAAATCACTTAACACATCTTCAAGGCCTTTGAATTTCTTTTTTTGCAACGAAGATTTCAGCGTAAAATAATTCTGCGTGCTTGGTGCATTCATCGCCTCGACGAGATCACGCAACAAACGGCCTTTCCACTCATTCCAGGCTTCAGGATTTGTCGCACAGATGTCCATCACGGTAAAGACCGCAAGACGCATCAGGCGTGGCCCCTTGGCGCCGATTTTTTCTAGCTCTTCCCAAGTTTTCTTCGCTTTGGGATTTTTACGGAAGGCCGCAATTGAAAGTTCCAAGTGATTTTTCACAAGCCAAGCGACTTCTTCCGTGAAACCTTTTGTGAAACCGTACTTTTTAAAATCCCTGCGAAGGATCTCAACCCCAAGACCTGAGTGATCTTCTGAGTGAAGGCCTTTTGCCAGATCATGATACAAAGCAGACCAAGAAAGGATCTTCCAGTCTTCGGCAGTTAGGTTCTTATGAAAAACACTGAGTGGCCCCAGAGCTTTCGGATTCTTATAAACATCCTTCAGAACAAGGCAGGCCTGCATAATATGCACATCCGCCGTATAACGATGGTACTGGTCATGCTGAACATAACCAACAAGATGACGAATCGCCGGCAGAATTTTATCGATCAGGCGCGAATCAAAAACACTGACAACAAACTCTTTAGAGGTTTTTGGATCCAGCATCTCTTGAAGAGTTTTACCAAACGCGCGCGCACTTTTAGCAACGGTTTTCTCTGGCAAGAGGCGGTCGAGATTCTCCCGCACCTTTTGTTGACCGAGCGGATTTGGATAGCTTCTAAGAGCGCTCACGAGATCCTCAGGCTTTGCAAATGGCAACGCACGGGTCTTATCTAGCGCCTTCTGAGAACTCGTCGCTACCGCAAAGATCCAGTTCACATAAAAATGACTGCGCGAAAGACCGCGCTCGAGATCGCGCATGAAATCTTTGTGGCTTTTGAAATTAAAAAACCCAGCAAGATCAAATTGAGCTGTGTTAACAAGAACTTCTCCGCACCCCATCAAGTGAAGCTTTTGGCGAAGAGTCAGTAAATAAGCTTTGTGGTAATTGAGAACACTGAGCGCATGACCGGGATTTTGAAATTTATCGGAAAAGAGCTCATAAACTTGCTGAGCTTGTTCAATGTCACGCAAACCACCCGGACCATACTTTAAGTTCGGTTCAAGGTAATTTGAAATCGAATTAAAACGGGCCTCACGCTGTTTACGTTCTTGAAGTAAATCTTTAAGTAATTTTCCGCGGAGTTTGGTCTTATTTTCCCAAAGACGTTTCTGCTGTAGAAGTAGCTTCGAGGCCGAAGCGGAACTCAGTGGTTTTGCTTTCCACAGACTGAGAATATCAAAGCTCTCAACTCCTTCAGTCCAGTCATCCGGATTTTGCGGGACACGATAACGGATTCTTAAACCCGCTTGGTGAAGCTCATCCGTCAAGCGCTTTACTTTGTCTTCAGGGCCGCAAAACAAGATATCGATATCTGAAAGCGGACAGAGTTCACCGCGGGACCATGAGCCCAGAATCACTGGCTCACAATCAGCAAAGTCAGGGTAAGATTTTAGTTTTTCTTCTAATTGAGAGCTCAACCAGCCCGCAAACTGAGGGCCGCCGAAATAGCCGGTAAACCGCACATCCCCGTTCGGGGTCCAGAACACCGGAGGAAAGACTTCATTGGCTTTTTCCCATTGTTCCGAACTCAGAAAGGTTTTGCTCATTTAGTTTTCCTGTAAGTTACGTTGCCATTCCGCGATCTGGTTCAAAGCATCCAGCGGAGTGATCTTCGATACAGGATATTTTTTCACTTCCTGCATGAAAGTCCAAAGCCTTTTCTGTTCAGCCTCTTCTTCTGGACTCAGCTTAGGAACTTCAACCTCTTCAAATGGAATATCCAGCAATGAAAGCTGGCTTGAAGTTTCCACTTTTTGCGACTCGATGGATTTTAGCAAACTCTTCGCACGGCGAACAACCACCGGAGGCAATCCCGCAAGTTCCGCCACCTGAATCCCGTAGGATTTCTTCGCAGGGCCCTTCACAAGCGTATGCAAGAAACGAATCTCACCGTTGCTATCGGCCACTGTCATATGGGCGTTCTGGATTTGTGGGTAAGAGTTTTCCAATTGCGTGAGCTCATGGTAGTGAGTCGCAAAGAACGTCGTCGGTTTTACATCCGACAAGAGGTGCTCCAAAATAGACTGCGCGAGGCACATACCATCAAACGTGCTTGTCCCACGTCCGACTTCATCAAGAATCACGAGGGACTTCGCTGTGGAGTTCTTAAGCATTGCCGCCGTTTCTGTCATCTCAACCATGAATGTTGAAAGACCTTCAGAAAGCTGGTCGCTGGCACCGATACGAGTGAAAATCGCATCAAAGACTGGAAGCACAGCCTGATCCGCCGGCACAAAGCATCCGCTTTGCGCAAGAATCACAGTCAGTGCCACTTGGCGCATGATCGTCGACTTACCGGCCATGTTCGGGCCCGTTAGAAGCAAACAAGCACCGCTGCGAACTTCGATATCATTCGGTACAAAGTTTTTCTTCACTGTCTGTTCGACCACCGGGTGACGTGAGCTTTTGAGAATCAAATCACGCTTCGGAGAAAACTGCGGACGAACGTATTTTTCCTCTAAACTCAGCCACGCAAAAGAGCTGATCACATCAAGCTCACTGCACTCGTGAGCAAGAATCATGAGCTCAGAACCCGCCGACAAGACTTCACGGCGGAGAGATTCGAAGTATTCAAACTCGAGATCGCCACGTTTGGTTTGAGCCGTTAGAACTTTTCTTTCAAGCTCGATCAAAGCCTCCGTGCAGTATCTTTCAGCATTCGCGAGAGTTTGCTTGCGCTGATAGTAGCTTGGCACTTTGTCTTTATGAGTATTGGTAATTTCAATGTAGTAACCAAAGACGTTGTTATAACGGATTTTCAAACTAGAAATCCCCGTCTTTTCACGTTCGTCAGCTTCCATACGAGCCAGCAAGTTCTGAGATTGAGTTGAAAGTTCAATCAACTCATCAAGCTCTGCAGAAACGCCTTGGCGGATCAGATAACCCTGCTTCGTTGTCAGAGGAGGCTCCTCGACTAAAGTATTTTCGATTTTCACCGCAAGCGATTGCAATTTCTCAAGCGCCCCTGCTTTAACGTTTTCAAGTGGGCGAAGAACAAGAGCCACTTCGAGTGCGCTGAGACCTGCGCGAATACTTTGCGAAAGTGCCAGCAAGTCACGGCCGTTGCACTGAGGTTGCGAGATTTTACCCAAGCGGCGCTCAATATCGCCCATTTGCGAAAGAATCTGGCGCGTGCGCTTTAGCTCCGTCAGATGATTTTTCCAGATATCAACTTTGTCGTAGCGAGCTTCAATGCTCTTTTGATCGACCAGCGGAAAACTCAGCCACTGACGAAGCATGCGACTTCCGGCAGAAGTGTTCGTGCGATTCACTGCAAAAAACAAAGACCCAAGGCCTTCACCTTTGTAAGTAGAAAACACTTCCAGATGACGAAGAGTTGTCGGCGTCAGCTCCAGACGCTGCTGAAAATCGCGCTCTTCAAATGTCGAGAGAGTCTTCAAAGACTCTTCACCACCAAGGGATTTTACGTAGGAAAGCAAGCGAGCTGCCGACAGTGGCGCGCCTTTTTTCAAGAGCGGATGAAGTGGATCGATGATCTCTTCATGCTGGCTCACGAGAATCTTTTGCAATGAAACCTGTTTGCGCTGCTCTTCTTCGAAGAAAGCTTTCTCTTCGCTTGATAGGACGATTTCAGCAACCGGCAGAACTTCCAGAAACCGCTTAAACGTCGCAAAGTCCTTGGTTTTAAAGAAGAAGGATTCGCCGGTTGTCGTATCCACAAAGCTCATCGAGTCTTTATCAAAGCTCACAAGGTAGTGAGCCATTGTGCCATCGAGCGTATCAGAATCGTAAACCATTCCCGGCGTCAGGACGCGGGTCACAGCACGCTTCACAATGCCCTTCGCGGTTTTTGGATCTTCGACTTGATCGCAGATCGCAACCTTGAAGCCATGAGCAAGGAGTTTGTTGATCGGACCCGCCACAGAATGATGGGGCATTCCGCACATCGGAGTTTCGTCCTGTGATTTCTTATTTCTCTGGGTGAGCGCGATTCCGAGAATCGGTGCGGCCTTGACCGCATCGTCGTAGAACATCTCAAAAAAGTCGCCCATTCTGAAGAGCAAAACTTTGTCTTGATGGAGGGATTTAATATCCCAGTACTGTTTCATTAAAGGCGTTAGATTCTCGGTATTTGTCATAGCGAAACAGTGTTAACTACAGAGCTTAAATCTATCAACAAAGATGCATCGCGAAAGGATGCAAAAGCGGGAGCGCCGCCAAGCGTCTAGTTTAGGGCCTGGGAGAGGGTTTTGTCATGCGAGTCGCTCTTAGATATTTTAAGATCATTCTAATGCCACAGGACCAATTGGGAGTCTCCCGGTGTTGAAAATTATCGCAAAACACGCCCTTCAAATCACCGTCATTGTAGCTATTTGCCAGTCCGCCGTTGCCTCGGAAACAGACAATTTTACCAAGCGCGATCTTAAAACCGATGCCCAAGAGTGGCTGAACGCCCAGATGAACGCAGCCATTCAAAAAGCGGTTCAGCAGGCGGATCCGAATGTGCCCTACTCTGTTCATCAGAACCTTTTTAAATCTCTCGGCGGACTTTTTTGGGCAAAGATCGAAAAATGGGCCGATGATCCAAAATCCCCGGCTGAGCATGTGAAGTTTGAAGACTCTATCTTTCGCGACGTCGGCGAAGTGCGCGGTGCGAGTGCGGCTCGCAAACTATTTAAATTTAAGGACTACTACTCACCGGGAATTTATCGCATGGGCACGACAGTCTTTGGTGCCGACAAACTGGGTCACTTCTTGCAACTGGGTTACAGCATGTATCTGGCGAACGGGAAAAAGCAAAACTCTCAGTTTAAAGATATCAGGCCGTTTCATATTCGCATGGCTGATGTGATCTCGGGCGATAAAAAATATCGCGATCAAGCGACCACTCGAGGCATTGAACTTGCCTATGATTACAGTCTTTTTGAGGAAAATGGCTCTTGGGGCATGAAAGGCCCGATGGCGCGCTCTTGGGCTGATATGGCTGCGAACGTTGAAGGGTTTAAGTTTTGGTCTGAGCTCACGGGTGGGCCGAATCCTTACGTTAAAAAAGATGCGACCGGCCGCTGGGTTCAGGCTCGTACATTCGACTGGGCCACTTACGTCAGTCCTGCGTGGGATGAGGCCGTGAATCGAACCGACTACGATCCTCGCTTCAGCGCGCAGGTTGAAAAGCGGATTCAAGAGGCGATAAAGAAAGGCGGCTACACGCTCCCCAGCGAGCAAGTCGTTTTCGACAGGTACGGCAGCAATGCTGCAAAAATCTTTAACAATCAATGCTCAAAAGCATTCGGATTTTAAACCCCGAATGCCAGTTTTTACTATCCCTCAAGCGCCTTCATCAGCTTGCCGTAGATGCCATCAAAGCCACCGTTACTCATGATGAGGATCACGTCCCCCCGCTTAGAACGGGCCTTGAGCGCCGCAACGATTTGGTCGGCCGTATCAAAATCAGCGGATGTCACACCGGATTTATTCAAATCATCCACGAGTTCATGACTCGAAAAACGATCCGTTTCGCTAATCTTTGACTGATCAAAAGCCTTGGCCAGTAAAACTTCATGCGAACCTTTAAATGCTTGCACATAGTCTTGCTGAAAAACTTTACGACGAGACGTCGCTGAGCGGGGTTCAAACACCGAGAACACTTTGCGGCCTGGATATTTCTTCTGAATTCCCTTTACTGTCTCACGCACCGCTGTCGGATGATGGGCGAAGTCTTCAATCACAAGAATACCGTTCGGCTCACCAAGGATCTCTTGGCGTCGTTTTACGCCTTCGAAAGACTCTAAAGCAATCTGAATTCTGTTTTCAGAAAAGCCCAGGATCTTCGACATCGCCACCACCGCCGTGGCATTAAGGATGTTATAATCACCGGTGATTTGCATATTGTAAGGGCCAAGAATTTCACCTTTGTGGTGAACTTCAAAGCCAATACCATTTGCATCTTGAAACAAGACTTTGGCTTTAAAATCCGCATCGGCTTTAAAACCATAAGTGAAAGAATTCTTCGCTTTGCAAAGCTTACGAAGCTCCATCACATTCGCGTCTTCAGCGCAAGCGAGCAAGGTCCCATTTTCAGGAATCAGCTTCATGAGCATCGCAAATGCATCTTTGACCGCTTGGAGATCTTTATAGATATCCGCGTGATCGAACTCAACAGATGTTAAGATAACATGCTTCGGACGGTAGTGAATAAACTTCGGGACCTTGTCAAAATATGCCGTATCGTACTCGTCGCCTTCAATGACGAAGTAATTACCGGCAGGATTTTTAAAAGACTGAGAGAAATTCTTTGGAATGCCACCAATAAGGAAACCCGGTTTCACTCCGGCATTTTCCGCTACCCACGACATCATGGAAGTTGTCGTCGTTTTACCGTGAGTGCCCGAGATCACAACGCTCTCGCGGTTTTCAATGATGAACTCACCCATCGCTTTTGCTAAAGATGTGTACGGAATTCCGAGCTTCACAAGTTCTTGCGCTTCTTCATTGTTTGCAGAAATCACATTTCCGACGATCACGAAGTCCGGCTTCGGATGAAGGTTCTCGGCCTTATAGCCCTTCATGATTTTTATTCCAAGCGATTCAATCTGCGTCGACATGGGAGGATACGGATTCGTATCACTGCCTGTGACTTTAAATCCGCGATCAACTAAAAGACCCGCAAGACTCGCCATCGCGGTCCCGCAAATTCCCATCATATGAACATGACTCTTAGGTTTCAAATCCATTTGTACCTTCCCCTACACAGCACTTTTTCTAAAACCCTCGACGATCCAGTTGTGGATCTCAGGGCGCAATTTTGCGAATGATTTGTTCTCTCTTCCATAGAGAACACGGTTTGATAAGACAACGACGCCGAAATCTGCCTTCGGATCATACCACATTGAAGTTCCCGTGAACCCCGTGTGACCAATCGACAAAAGCGAGAAATGGCTGCCACAACTGGCAGCTCCTGGAGTTGGCATCATATAGCCCAGAGCCCAGTCCCCCATCCCCTGCGGGCGAGCACGCGATGCAAAGAGCTTCGCCGTTTTCTGCTTCACAGAATAGCGAGCAATACCCAAAAGCTGCGAGCGAATGTTTAAAAGCGCCCACGAAACGTCATCAACACTGCCAAAGAGCCCCGCATGTGTCGATACACCCCCCAGAGCCCAGCAGTTCTCATCGTGAACTTCGCCAACAATCAGCTTACGGCGCCATGGGCACTCTTCCGTCGGCGCATAGAGGCTTGTACGATGTTTGGGCTGATTGTCCGGATGAAATTCTAAAGTCGTTCCCGCATAGAATTTATCTTTAATCCCCTGCCATACCGGATAGAGACCGTCTTTGTAGAACTCCTCAATCAAGAAGCCTAATACGAGAAAGCCTACGTCTGAATATACGCTATTAGGCGCATCAGAGACTTCTGTTTTTGCAATGATCTCGCGCAATTTCTCGCGGCGTTTATCGAGCGAAAGATTCAAGTCGAGTTCTTTATAAAAAGGCATCCACCATGCAAGACCTGAAGAATGGGTCAGCAAATCTTGAACTCGCACACTTGTATGTGGGAACCAAGAAAGGAATTCGTGCACGTGGCTATCCAAATTCCACTTCCCTTGCTCAAATGCCACCATCATGGCTTGAACCGTGAAAATCACTTTTGTGAGGCTTGCAAGATCATAGTAGGCGTATGTGTCACCGACACTGACGTCACAAACCATACGGCCGCCTTGATAGGCGCGCACAACAACACCCGGAGTGGTATCGACAATGCGAGATTTGAGTTGCTCCATCAGTTTCTTTTCAAGAACCGAGTATTTCATTTAGGGTGCTCCTTCTGCATCGATCCATAGAGAGCCCTTCTTGCCACCGCTTAAAACCGCTTTCGTATACAGAGGCAAGGGTCTTTGGATCACCCCATGTCCAGCTTCCATTCCGCTGAAAACAGGAATATCTAATCGTTCTGCCCAGGATTTAAAAACCTGAGGCCATAAAGGTTTACCATTCGGCTCGTCGCCACCGAGGAACTCCCCGATAATGAGGCCTTTACATTTTTTAAACAGGCCGACTTGGCTAAATTGCTCCAGCACGCGGTCCACGCGATAACCACGTTCACCGAGATCTTCAATGAAGAGAATTTTTCCATCAAGATTTAGCTGATAAGGAGTTCCCAAGGTGCTTTGCAAAGTAATCAGGTTTCCACCGACTACAGAAGATTTCACCGGTTTCATTTTCATCGCAATTTCATTCATGGCTTTTAATTTTTTAAATTCCACCGAGGTGGTTTTTCCAAAAATCATGTCCATGGTTTCTTTCTCGATCTTTGGCGGCACCTTACCGCTCCCCATACGATCAAGCACCGAGGCATGCAATGTCGGCCAGTTCCATTTTTGCTCAAAGTAAACATGCAACGACGTAATATCACTAATACCCACTAAAAGCTTTTGCTGCTTGGGTTTTACTTTATCCAAATATGGCAATAAACGGTTTGAACCGTAACCGCCGCGCAAACACCAAATCACTTTTGAATCTTTAGCTTCAATCGCATCCTTTAAAAAGCCAAACCGCTTTTCATCGGAGTTTGAATGCAAGAAGTGTTTTTGAATCAAGCTCTTTGGAATCCTAGGAACCAATCCCCACTTCAGCAAAAACTGGCGCGACTTTTCGATGTCCTCAGGCTTTGATGCAAACCCTGGAGATACAACATCAACAATGTCGCCTTTTTGCAAATACCGCCACGCCATTAAAGACCTCTCTTTTTGGCGCCGGCCATAGCCGCTTTAATCGTTTTCTTGTGTTTCTTACCGCTGAAGATCTCGTCCAACTCTTTCGCCTTCAAAAGTTTTGAAAGCTCTGGATCTTTTAAAATCTTCCCGCGAAGGTGCTCCCCTTTTTCAAGACTGTGACTGAGACGCTGAACATGCGCATACGCCGTTTCACGGCTAAGACCTTTTTCAACAAGCGCCAAGAGCACGTGCGAACTAAAGAGCTGACCTTGAGAACTATCAATATTATCCAGCATGCGTTTCTTGTTCACTTCAAGACCTTCAAGCAGACTTGCCATGCGGTTCACCGCATAATCCGTCACAATAAACGCGTCCGGAAAGATCACGCGCTCTGCCGAAGAGTGGCTGATATCGCGTTCATGCCAAAGCGGAATATTTTCCATTGCCGTGAAAGCATAACCTTTCACAAGACGCGCAAGGCCCGTGATGTTTTCAGCACTGATTGGATTTTTTTTATGCGGCATCGCTGAAGAGCCTTTTTGCCCTTTGCTGAAGCCCTCAGTGACTTCTGAAACTTCGCTGCGCTGAAGATGTCTGAGTTCAATCGCCAGACGCTCAAGACCCGACATCATCATCGCAAGACCCATGATCATCTCGGCATGACGGTCGCGCGGAATGACTTGGGTCGCAATGGTCTCCGGTTGCAAATGAAGTTTTTTTGCAACCTTCGTTTCAACGTCAACACCCATACTCGAGTAAGTACCTACAGCACCGCTCAGTTTACAGATCATCATCTGATCAAGAGCGCGATGAACGCGTTCTTGATGGCGTTTAAACTCAGCAAGAAAGCCCATCATTTTAAAACCGAAGGTCGTTGGCTCAGCAAACATTCCGTGCGTGCGGCCCGCACACAAAGTATCCTCGTGCTTTTTAGCAATCGAAGTGAGGGCTTTTTCCAAAGCGGTCATTGATTTTTTAAGAACTTCGCCCGCCTCGCGGACTTGAAGACTGAAAGCGGTATCAAGAACGTCTGAACTTGTCAGACCAAAGTGAATATATTTTCCATGAGGTCCCACGTTTTCAGCGACACTTGAAACAAACGCAATCACATCATGCTTCGTTTGCTTTTCAATTTCAGAAATGCGCTTTACACTAAAGCGACCTTTCTCGGCGATGGCCTTAGCCGCCGCACGCGGGATGATCCCCATCTGGGCCTGAACTTGCGCAAGAGCAATCTCAACTTCCAGCATTTTTCCGAAGCGATGGTCCAAATCCCAGATATTCCCCATTTCAGGACGTGTGTAGCGCTCAATCACGGCGTTCTTTTTCCTTCCTCTGTTGCAATAGCTTCCACCACTTCATTAGTGAATCACGAATCAAAGTTTGATTTTCAAATTGATCATCCCAGGAGAAGTTTTTCCAGATCTCAGCCCCGTCCAAGAAGACGTTATTAAAACTCATTTTACGGCGACGGGCCTCAAGCCCTTCGGCATAAACTGGGAATGACGACGGACCAATTTGTGAGTACGTATAATAAAATTCCTGCGGATAGGACTGAATCTCCGGAAGAGACAACGGCAAACGCTCGCGCAAAATATCCATCAGTTTTTCACCGCGAATACGAAGATATTCTTTATTAAAGCGCTGAACATTCGGAATGCGAATCCACATGTCGAACTGATCTTCGATCGCTGTTCTCTGGACAACGAGCAGGTTTTGATGAGTCCAGGGACTCGTGATTTGATCTATAAGCAAGACATGAATTGGAAGCGCATCACGCTCGGGACACGCCGACATCTTCATGCGATAGCGAACCCAGCACCACTCAGGCTCGAGCGCTCCTTCAGGAAATAAGCGTTTTGCAATCTTTGGCGCGACGAAATAACTTTCTTCACTACTCAACATCCAAACGACCTGCTCAACATGCATCAAGCCCGACCGCTGTTCGCCGTGGATTTCAACTCCAGAAATAGCTTTCTTCGTTTTGAAAGACAAATCCAAGATCTCTGTCTGCTGATGAACTTCGACGTTTTTCTGTTTCAGCCAGTCGATGGATTTCTGCTGCCCTGCACGGGTTGCTTTACGAACTGAAAATGAGTTCATAAGTTTCAGCGCTTTACCGGTAAGACTTGCGCGCGCACTGGGCACATAAGTGGTAGAACCCCACTGATGCGCCAGATGCATGATCCAAGATTGAGTGAAATTTTCTGAAGCCCATTTCTGAATACCGGCCAAATTTTTATAACCGAGTTTACCACTCATAAGCGAGTCGCAAACTTCTTTGTTTTGATTGTTTTTATCTAGACGGTATTGAGTGAGAGAACTTTTAAGCTCGAGTGGCCCATCGTTTAGCCACAGAGTAAAACCTTGGTCGACCGACTCAAAGGGATCCTCTGAAAAAACCCGTTCCCCTTGAGTGTCAGTCATATTGTCAGGACTAAAAAATCCAAAGGGACCCTCGACATCTTCAGGAGGCCAAACGCCAAGTTTCGACGTGACATCAATCAACACCACGGGAATGTTCTCGCGCTGAAGTTCTGCGGCCAACCAATAACCCCGGCCGTATGCTGAAACAATCAAAACAGATGTGTTTAGGTCCATGAATTCATTAGAAAATCCCTCATGTGCAAAGTCAAAGATTCTGTAACATTTCCTCCGAGCGCAAAGCGATTTTTAACTTGGGCGCAAAACCCCGACAAATGAGTAATTTTGCGGCATTTTCAGAGATTGCAATTGAGTCCCTTGAAAAAACTCGCGAGAATGATCTTGAAGGACTTTTATGCGCTATTTCTCATCACTTTTGAGCACCCAGATCGTAGCGGCTTCTTTCTTAAGCTTGTTTGTTTGCCATAATTCCTCGGCAGCTCCCGCTTCGACACCCTCCAGCACACAAAGTTTTTTCGACTTTTCCGCCAATGATATCCGCGGCAAAAAAATCTATTTCTCTCAGTACCGGGGTAAAGTGGTTCTCGTCGTCAACACCGCTTCTGAGTGCGGCTTTACTCCGCAAATGGCTGATCTTGAAGAGTTGCAAAAGAAATATTCAGCCAAAGGATTCACGGTCCTGGCCTTCCCATCCAATGACTTTAAACAGGAAAAAGGCAGTCGCGAAGAGGTTCAGAAATTTGCTCAAGATAAGTATCACATCACCTTCCCGATGTTTGATAAAGGCCCCGTCACCGGCAGTGATCAGCAGGAGGTTTTCAAGTTCATGACTGAGCAAAAACCAGGCATGATCTTTAAAGACGTCCGCTGGAACTTTGAAAAATTCCTGATCAACCGAGAGGGAAAAGTCATCGAAAGATGGAGTTCCATCACCTCTCCCACATCAAAGTCGGTCCTCGAGAAGATTGAAAGGGCACTGGCTGCCCCAATGTGAGACTTTTACTGTCTCATAACAAGACTGAACTTCAGTTTTCCCTGATTTTTCGCGATAATAATCTCAGGGGGATACCGTGAAAATTCTATTTCTTGCGTTGATGATTTGCAGTTCATTGGCGGCTCCTGCTTT
Organism: Bdellovibrionales bacterium; assembly: GCA_018266295.1. Lineage (NCBI taxonomy): Bacteria > Pseudomonadati > Bdellovibrionota > Bdellovibrionia > Bdellovibrionales > Bdellovibrionales bacterium. The sequence goes on from JAFEAQ010000015.1 coordinate 209,512, forward strand.
TGCTAAAAGTTACCTTGCTGGCAACAGCTCTTCTGATCAAAAACATTACCTCATCGCTCAATCAGATCCTGATGAGGCCTATGACCCCTTTTCTGATTACAGTGAATTCGATGAAGCTTCTGACGAAGAAGCAGATATCAACTTCTTCCGCAACGGCCGCTTCTTCACGGTAGGTCTTGCGGCGGGGATGCGCGGCTTCACCGGTAACTTTGCAAAAACCTATTCCAGTGCGCCTACTTTTGGGCTTTACTTAAGCTATTTCTTTGACTTACGCCTGGCTCTTTCTGTGGGCTTCCTCACCGGTGATAACGCGGCGACCATCGGAACCGCTGCGGGAGATTATACTGGCAATGTTTCGTTTACGACGATTAACTTCGACCTCAAGTATTACTTGAACACTCAAAACGTAACTCGCGGGCTTGCCGATTTAAATCCCTATATTATCGGCGGCTTTGCTCAGTTCTACCGAACCTATACTATTTCTGGCGTTGAGGGTTACAGTCGTGACTCGACGATGGGGATCGAAGTCGGCGCCGGTCTTGAGGTGCCACTCATGCGTAAAAAAGCTTATCTCGGGATCCAGGGCATGTATCACTACGTGAACTTTCCGGATGAGAATTCGAAATTTATCAATGATGGCAATAGCTCAATCCCCCTCACTCATACAGTGTCGGGCGATATCTACGATATCCTCCTGATTTTAGGGATGAATTTCTAGAACTCAAAACAAACTAAGTTGACGTGATTCAGGGCGCATCAACGCCGTCTCCGGAAATGCTTTGATGCCCATTCGATTGAGCTCTCGAACAAGAGCTCCTTTACCTCGGTGCTGCACATACACCTGCTTTGCACCACACTCCTGTACGGTTCTGAGGAGATCATTCCAATCTGCATGATCTGACAGCAAAAAACCTCGGTCATAACCGCGATGATCTGTCGCCATCCATCCTGATGCAAAAGCCGTTTCATAGTGGTCACCCAAAATCAGCGCTTGCTCCGTACTTAAGAAGGACTGCGGCACTAAGAGGAGTTCGCCTTCAAGATGCTCATTATTTTCGATCGTGCTTAAACATCTTGTGGGAGTGAGTTTCACTCCTTGCTCGCGATAGCACTCGTTCAGCGGCGTCGCGGCTGAATGACAAATCACCTGGCGAGTCGCATAAGGCTCTAGCAATCCCAAGACTCTTTGTGCTTTTCCAAGAGAATAAGCAAAGAGCACGCTGTTCTTGCCTTGAGCTGCATTGGCACTCCACCACTCGTAGATTTCTTTACCGAGATCCGCTTCTTTATTCCAAATATAAGCCGGAGTTCCGAATGTGGCCTCCGTCACGAAGGTGTCGCACTTCACGACTTCAAACGGCTCGCAGGTTGGATCGGGATCACGCTTATAATCGCCGGAAGCCACCCACACTTCACCTTGATATTCCATGCGCACTTGGGAGGAGCCCAAAATATGTCCCGCCGGATGAAATGACAAAGTCACTCCGCCCAACTGGAATTTTTCGCCGAATGCATAGGATTGAGACTTAATATTTTTTCCGAGACGCGCATGCAAAAGAGAACGCCCGGAGTTTGCGCAGTAATACTGCTTTGCTCCGCGCCGCGCATGATCGCTGTGAGCATGCGTAATCACCGCACGTTCAACCGCGCCTTTGGGGTCAATATAGAAATTCCCCGCTTTGCAATAGAGTCCGTTGGGCGTTAACGTCAACATCGACCAAGGATACTAAAATCTCCTGCTCGGCGCCACGCTAAAATATCTCAACACAAAAGCGTTGAGATGCGCCCCAGAATATAGCTATATTGTTATTCATGAAACGATTTGCACATTGGGTTTTTGATTTAGATGGCACCGTGCTGGATTCCAGCCGATTCTACGAACTCACTCTGAAAGAGATTCTACCGGAGTTTGGCATTACGCCTGGCAAAGAAGAAATCAATCGCGCTTACAAGTACTTTAATCCCGATGATTACTTTGCAACTTTCGGATTTGATGCGGCAAAAATCAAATACGCCGTCCAAAGACTGGTCGCAAAGAATATGGAGTATGCCGATCAAATCCCTGCCTACGAGGGGATTGAAAATCTGCTCGTGTATTTAATCGACCGCGATGTCGAAGTCACAGCATGGACCGGACGCGAGCTTTTGTCAGCGACAAAGATTTTAGATAGCACCGGCCTTCGCAAACATTTCAAAACCTGTGTCGGTCGCACTTGCGTGACTAAAAACAAACCTCATCCCGATGGGCTGTTAAAGATTCTTTCGGATTTTAACCGTCACTCCGATGATGTCGTGATGATTGGTGATCACGAATACGATATGCGCGGGGCTCAAGCGGCGAAAGTCACCGGCATCAGTGTGAACTGGGAAGGACGCGTAAAACCGCACGTCCAGTCCCTTGCCGCTCACCACTTTGATAAAGTAGCCGAACTCCACCGCTGGGCTACAAATATCTACGGCTAGCGCCGACAAGGAAATATGATGTTCACCAAGCAACTAGCAAATGGTTTTGAAATCCGCGAAGTCGAAGAGGACACTTTCTGGCCTTTGTGGGAAAAGTACGCTTACGGAATTTTCACTGACAACTCGCTCGATTTCATGTGGCGTGAGCATATTTCTTCGCTGGAAAAAGAAAACCTCAAAACTCTCGGTAAAAACATGGGAAGCCCCTTTAAAATTCGCCTCGGTGTTTTTAAAGGCGACGAATTCGCCGGGTGGAGCTTCGGTGATCAGCAAAGTTCGGATGTGTATTACATGCGAAACTCTGCCATTCGCCCTGAGTTCCGCCGCCAAGGCCTTTACAGCGAGCTCTTAAAAACCAATATCGAACTTCTGTCGCAAAAGGGTTTTCAAAAAATCTACAGCCGTCATACGACGACGAACAATGCCGTGATTATTCCAAAATTGAAGGCGGGCTTTATTATCACTTCAATGGAACTCGACGATATGTTCGGCTCCTTAGTGCATTTAAGCTATTTCACAAATCCACTGCGCCGAAAAGTAATGGAGTTCCGCACAGGAAACCTACGTCCTGACGAAGAACTAAAAAACGTTTTAAAATTATAACCCAAAGACTGCGCCCACCTTCCTCCGTCCGTGAGGCCCGAAGAACAGCACAGCTTATCGAGACCCTGGAGCCCCATCACAGAGAGGGCCCCACCCCACTCTCAAGCTCCATTCAAGTCCGACGCCCCCAGCCGGCCTTCCTCCGAAAAGGTACCAGGTCGCTTTTCCGGATGAGGTCTCATTGGTTTGATATGAACTCAGTTTGGGCCTAAATCATCACACTTGCCGAAGTGCCATACTTTGAAGGTGTCAATTCCGAAAAGCGACCTGGTACCTTTTCACCATCCCAAAAAAAAATATCTAAATCGCCTCCCCCACATACCTCACCTGTCCGACCACGATGGTCGGACAGCCCCGTTCTCACGGATGGATGACCACCGCGAAGTAAGCGACTGGGCGAACACGTAAGTCTCATCGCACATCACAGAAAAATTGAAACTCTCATCAGGTTTCTTAAAGAGCTGATGAATTCAAATAATTACGTAGAGAGAAGAAAGAATAGAGAGAAGTAGAAATCTTAAATCTTCTTATAAATCATTTACTTAGCACTAAATCCATTGACCCCATATCA